>DASVSK010000102.1:0-2544 GCA_036388135.1 Pyrinomonadaceae bacterium
GGTCGACCACCCGCTGACGCGCTACGTCGCCTTTACCGGCTCGAAGGAGGTGGGCCTGCGCATCAACGAGCGCGCCGCGAAGGCTCACGAGGGGCAAATCTGGATCAAGCGCGTGGTGGCCGAGATGGGCGGCAAGGACGCCATCGTCGTCGACTCCGACACCGACTACGAGGAGGCGGCGGCGGGCGTCGTGGCGTCGGCCTTCGGCTTTCAGGGGCAGAAGTGCTCGGCCTGCTCGCGCGCCATCATCGTCGGCGAGGCTTACGAGCCGGTGCTGCAAGGCATCATCGAGCGCACGGCGAAGCTGAAGGTGGGCGACCCGACCGACCCCTCGACGAACGTGAGCGCCGTCATCAACCAGAAGGCTTTCAAGACCATCAACCGGTACGTCGAGTGGGGGCAGGAGGACGGCGGCCGCCTCGTCGCGGGCGGCGGCAGCGACGGCGAGCAGGGCTTCTTCATCGAGCCGACCGTCATCGCCGACGTCAAGCCCGGCGACCGCGTCGAGCAGGAGGAGATTTTCGGCCCCGTCCTCGCGTGCATCAAGGCCGCCGACTTCGACGAGGCGCTCCGCATCGCCAACGACACCGAGTACGGCCTGACCGGCGCGGTCTACACCAACGACCCGGAGAAGCTCCGGCGCGCCGCGCGCGAGTTCCACGTCGGCAACCTCTACCTCAACCGCAAGTGCACGGGCGCGCTCGTCGGCGTCCACCCCTTCGGCGGCTTCAACATGTCGGGCACCGACTCGAAGGCCGGCGGCCGCGACTACCTCGGCCTCTTCATGCAGGCCAAGGTCGTCGCAGAGAAAATCCGCCCCGGCTACTCGGACAAAGAGAAGCGGGGAGCGATCTGAAGGCGGCGGGCGGCGGGCAGTTTGTTAAGCTCAGGCGACTAGGCCGCCGCCCGCGCCGCGAGCGAGGTGCGAAACTCATGAACCCCCAAAAGTTCGGGGCCGCCGCGCTCGTCGCGGCGTTGCTCCTTCTCGCGCAGCCGACGCCGCGCGCCTCCGCGTCGCCGCAACAACGACGCACGACGCAAAAAGAGTCCGTCGTCTTCCTCGTCACGAAAGATGCGACGCAGGGCGCGCAGGTCGAGCCGGTCGCGGTTATCAACGGCCGCGGCGCGCTCGCCGAGCCGGCCGCGGGCACCGACGGCGAGGGCGCGCTCGCCGCGTTCCTCGCGCGCCACTACCGGGCCGGGGCGAAGTATCAGGTCATCTTCGGCGGCGCGGAGGCGGGCACCCTGACGATACGCGCCGCCACGCCCGCCGAGTGTTCGCCCAACGCCGCGAGCGCGGACATCAGCACGGCGGAGAAACTCGGCGGCAACGTGATGGCGCTGGCGACCGACGGCGCGCACGCACCGCGCGCGCAGAGTTCGAGACGTGCGCCGACCGCCGCCGAGCGCGCCGCCGCCTTCGGCGTGGCGAAGCTCTTTTTCATGCGGAAGCGTGTGAGCGGCTCTGCGATTGAACGCGGGACGAAGACGCTCAACCTCACCGCGACCGACCTCGACGGCGACGGGCGCGAAGAGTTGGTCGGCAGCTACGTGCTCAAGGTCGGGCCGCGGGTGAGGGACACGCTCTTCCTCGTAGCCGCGCCGCAGGGCGGCGGCTACCGCGAGGCCCTGACCAGGTACGCGCGCGTCAACGCGAGCCAGATGATGGACCCGGCGATGATCGACAACATCGGCGAGGGCGGACTCGGGGCGGAGCTTTACGTCGAGCAGTTGGACGCGGACGGCGACGGCGTGGGCGAAGTCTTCACCCTCTCGCGCAGCTTCGAGGGCACGACCTACAGGGCCTACAGCCGCCAGCGCGGCGCATGGCGCGCGGCGTACGAGAGCTACAGCTACCGCTGCGCGTACTGACCGGAAAGCAGTAGGAAGTAGACAGTAGACAGTAGCGCTCCGCGTCGCGGTCGCTGACGCTGATACTCGGACGGCTCGCTGACGAAGGCTTTTCTACTGACTACTGTCTACTGACTACTGTCTACTGCTTTATGCGCATCATCTTCATGGGCACGCCCGACTCCGCCGTGCCGACGCTGCGCCGGTGCGTCGAGGCGGGGCACGAGGTCGTCGGCGTGTGGACTCAGCCGGACAGGCCCGCGGGGCGCGGGAACCGTCTGAAGTCGCCGCCGGTGAAAGAGTACGCGCTCTCGGCCGGGCTCGAAGTCCACCAGCCTTTGAAGATTAAGACGGAGGAGGCGCTGGCGCTCTTCACGGCGCGTGAGTTCGACGCGGCCGTCGTCGTCGCGTACGGGCGGATACTCCCGCCCGCGTTCCTGCGCGCGCCGCGCAAGGGTTGCGTCAACGTCCACTTCTCGCTCCTGCCGAAGTACCGCGGCGCGGCCCCCGTCAACTGGGCGGTCGTGCGCGGCGAGCGCGAGACGGGCGTGACGACGATGCTCATGGACGAAGGGCTCGACACGGGCCCCGTCCTGCTCCGGCGCGCGACCGCCATCGAACGGGGCGAGACCGCGCCGCGGCTTCTCGAACGCCTCTCGCACGAGGGCGCGGAACTGCTCGCGGAGACGCTGG
>DASVSK010000103.1:0-5399 GCA_036388135.1 Pyrinomonadaceae bacterium
TGGAATTTCAGGACTACTACAAGACACTCGGTGTCAAGCGTGACGCCTCGCAAAAAGACATCAAGCAGGCGTACCGCAAACTCGCGCGCCAGTACCACCCGGACGTGAACCCCGGCGACAAGGGGGCCGAGGAGCGCTTCAAGAAGATCACGGAGGCGCACGAGGTGCTCTCCGACCCGAAGAAGCGCAAGGTCTACGACCGCTTCGGCCAGTACTCGGAGCAGCTCGCCGACGCCGCCGCGCGCGGCGCGGGCGCTCCCGGCGGCGGCCCGGGGGCCGGGCGCACCGGCGTGCCCTTCGACTTCGAGGGCTTCGACTGGGGCAACACCGCCTCGTCGTCGGCCCCGGGCGGGGGCTCTTCCTTCCGCGACATCTTCTCGGAGCTGTTCGGCGGCGGGAAGCCGGAGAAGGAGCCGCCGCGCCCCGCGCCGCAGAAGGGCGCGGACATCGAGATGCCGCTCGCGCTCTCGTTCGAGGAGGCGGTGACGGGGCTGACGACGAACATCACGGTCAACCGCTCCGAGCAGTGCCCGCGCTGCAACGGCGCGGGCGACACGGGCGGCAACCCCGTCGCCTGCGCGACCTGCCAGGGCTCGGGCCAGGTGCAGAGGGCCGGCGGCCGTCTCCGCTTCGCGCAGGAGTGCCCCGACTGCGGCGGGGCCGGCAAGCGCCGGCCGCCCTGCGCGCTCTGCAACGGCAAGGGCACGGTGCCGAAGGCCGAGACGGTGAAGGTGCGCATCCCGGCGGGCGTCGACACGGGCTCGCGCGTGAGGATTCCCGGCAAGGGCGAGGGCGGGCGGATGGGCGCGCCCGCGGGCGACCTCTTCATCATCACCAACGTCGGCAAGCACAAGCACTTCACGCGCAAGGGCGACAACATCTACGTGAAGGTGCCGGTGACGATTGCCGAGGCCGCCCTGGGCGCGCGCATCGAGGTGCCGACCATCGAGGGCAAGGCGCAGCTCAGGATTCCGCCCGGCACGCAGTCGGGCGCGCAGTTCCGCATGCGCGAGCGCGGCATCCCCAGCCTGCGCAACCCACAGGCGCGCGGCGACCAGTTCGTCGAAGTCCAGGTCACGTTCCCCAAGGTGATTTCGGAGGAGACCAAGGAACTCCTGAAGCGCTACGCGCAGCTCAACCCCGAGAACCCGCGCGTGGCGATGGGGCTGGAATGAAGTAGACAGTAGACAGTAGTCAGTAGCCAGTAGTCCCCGACCGGCGGGCGCTGACGCTGACACCCGGACGATTCGAGATGGCGAAGGCTTTTCTACAGACTACTGTCTACTGACTACTGTCTACTGACTACTGTCTACTGCTTTATGAAACGGCGAAAGGGCGGGACATACACGATCAGCGCGGTGGCGACGCAGTACGAAATCCACCCGCAGACGCTCCGGCTCTACGAGCGCGAGGGGCTGCTCAAGCCTTCGCGCTCGGAGGGGAACACGCGCCTCTACACGGACGCCGACCTCGAACGGCTGGACGTCATCCTCAGTCTGACGCGCGACCTCGGCGTCAACCTCGCGGGCGTCGAGATCATCCTCAACATGCGCGAGAAGATGGACGCGATGCAGCGCGAGTTCGAGCGCTTCTTCTCCTACCTACAGTCGCACGCCGAGGAGTTCGCGCACATCATCGAGACGCCGCCGCCCGAGGCGGGCGCGCTCGTCCGCACCTCGCGCGTCTCCACGCTCCGCCGCCGCACGCTCACGAACCCGCGCGGCTGAACAATCTCTTACGAACGGGGGAAGGGGCGGGGGCTCTGCTGAGGGCCCCCGCCCCTTCTTTGCGGGGTGAGTTTTCTTCGCGGCCGGGCGTCGGCTCGCGCGCCGCGCCGGTGGGGGACGGCGCGTCCGCCGCGCCTAACCATTAATGACGCCGGGGCCGAAAATATTTCACGCCGCGCGAATAAATTTTCGCGGCCGCATTGTCGGCGCGCGCGCGCCGCCGAGGTGCTACAATGCCCGCTCGCAATGACACCACGCCGTGCGATGTAGCCCAACACGGCCGCCGCCGCGCAACCTGACCGCGCATTTCACCGGCGGCGGCAGCGACCGACAGACTCTCCCGGTAAGGCGCAGGCGATGACGCCCGAGCGACTCCAGCAGATCAGACTCATCTACGAGCGCGCGATGGGGCTCGCCCCGGCGCGGCGCGCCGCCTACCTCGACGAAGCCTGCGCGGGCGACGCGGAGCTGCGGCGCGAGGTCGACTCGCTCGTCGCGTCGGGCGGGCCCGCGCCCGACGCGAAGTTTTCGACGCCGCGCAGGCGCGCGCGGCGTCGTGAGGAGCGGACGCCGCTCGAAGTCGTCCCCGGCGAGACCACGCTCGGCGCGTACCGCGTGCTGGAGAAGATAGGCGCGGGCGGGATGGGCACGGTCTACCTGGCGAAGGACGTGAGGCTGGGCCGCCGCGTCGCGGTGAAGGTGCTGCCCGCGCAGCTCGCGCGCGACGAGGAGCTGGTGCGCCGCTTCGAGCAGGAGGCGCGCGCCGCCTCGGCCCTCAACCACCCGAACATCCTCACCGTCCACGAGATCGGCGAGGAGGGCGGCCGCCTCTTCATCGTCACCGAGTACGTCGAGGGGCGGACGCTGCGCGAGCGGATGTGGGGGGAGCGCTTCACGGCCGCCGCCGCGCTCGACGTCTGCGCGCAGGTGGCCGGCGCGCTCGCCAAGGCGCACGGCTCGGGCATCATCCACCGCGACGTGAAGCCCGAGAACCTGATGCTCGACGAGGAGGGGCACGTCAAGGTGCTCGACTTCGGCATCGCCAAGCAGGTCGCCGCCGCGCCCGCCGTCGACACCGAAGCGCCGACGAGCGCGCACGTCAACACGGCCTCGGGCGTCGTCCTCGGCACCTCGACCTACATGTCGCCCGAGCAGGTGCGGGGCTTGGACCTCGACGGCCGCACGGACGTCTGGAGCCTCGGCTGCGTGCTCTACGAGATGCTGGCGGGGCGTCCGCCCTTCGAGGAGAAGAACTTCGGCGACCTCGTCGTCTCCATCCTGCACGGCGAGCCGCCCCCGCTCGCCTCGCTCGCGGGCGGCGAGCGCGTCGAGGTCGAGCCGCTCGTCCTGCGCGCGCTCTCCAAGGACAGGGACGGGCGCTTCCGGACGGCGAAGGAATTCCAGTCGGAGCTGAGGCGCGTCTGCCGCCTGCTGGAGCTTCGCGCGGAGGGCGCGGGGCTCACGGAGACGGCGCGGGACGTCGTCCTGACGGCGGGGGACGCGGCCGCCCCGCACGCGCCGACCCGGCCGCGGCCGCAGGCCGGCGTCACACAGGAGCCGACGCCCGGCCTCACGGACGCGCCGCGCCCCGCGAGGCAGACGAGCGAGCAGCGCAAGCAGTTGACCGTCCTCTTCGCAGACCTCGCGGGCCTCGCGGCGCTCACCGAGGGGCACGACGCGGAGGACGTGGGCGAGCTGATGGGCGGGGTGTGGCCGCTGGTCGACGCGGCCGTCGAGGGGTACGGCGGCGAGGTGACGAGGCACGTCGGCGACACCTTCGTCGCGCTGTGGGGGGCGCGCGGCGCGCGCGAGGACGACCCGGAGCGGGCCGTCCTCGCCGCGCTCGACGTGCAGGCGGCGGTCGCCGACTTCGTCGCCGCGAGGTGGCCGCACGACCCGCGCGCCGCGGGGCCGGACTCGCGGGCACGGGCGCACGACCCGGACGCCGCGCCGCGGGAATCGAACGCCCCGGTCGCCGGGACGCAGGCGGGGGCGGGCGTCGAGGCCGCCGGCCCGGCGCGGCTGCTGCGCGTCGGCGTGAGCACGGGGCTCGTCCTGCTGAGCCAGGCCGGGACGACGGGCGAGCTGAGCGTGACGGGCGACCCCGTCCGCCTCGCCTCGCGACTCCAGCAGGAGTCGCCCGTCGGCGGCGTCCTCATCTCGCACGACACCTACCGCCACGTCCGCGGCGTCTTCGACGTGCTCCGGCCCGAGACCCTCCAGGCCGGCGTGCGCGCCGAGCCGCAACAGTTCTACCGCGTCCTGCGCGCCAAGCAGCGCGCCTTCCGCGTGCAGACGCGCGGCGTCGAGGGCGTCGAGACGCGGATGGTCGGCCGCAAGGCGGAGCTGCGCCGGCTGACCGACGCGCTCGAATCGGTCTTCGAGGAGAGGGAGCTTCAGGTCGTCACCGTCATCGGCGACGCCGGCCTCGGCAAGTCGCGCCTGCTTTACGAGTTCAGCAACCGGGTCGAGCTGCTGCCGGACACCCTGTACGCCTTCAAGGGGCGCGCGGGCGAGTCGGCGCAGGGGCTGCCTTACGCGCTCGTGCGCGACGTCTTCTCCTTCCGCTTCGAGATACGGGACAGCGACCCGGCCGCCGTGGCGCGCGAGAAGCTGGAACGCGGGATGCTCTCGATGTGCCGCGACACGCCCGAGGCGGAGGTGCTGATGCGCGCGCACTTCATCGGCCAGCTCATCGGCTTCGACTACTCGGCGAGCCCGCACGTGGCGGGCATCCGCGACGACGCGCGGCAGGTGCGCGACCGCGCCTTCCGCTACGCCGCGGACTTCTTCTCCGACGTCTCGCGCTTCTACCCCGTCGTCCTCTACCTCGACGACATCCACTGGGCCGACGACGGCTCGCTCGACTTTGTCGACCACCTCGCGCGCGACTGCGCCGAAGTCCCGCTGATGATCCTCTGCCTCGCGCGCCCCACGCTGCTCGAACGCCGCCCGGCCTGGGGCGAGGGGCGCGAGCGCCACTCGCGGCTCGACCTCCAGCCGCTCTCGAAGAAGGAGACGCGCCAGCTCGTCGAGGAAATCCTGAGGCGCGCGCCGGGCGTCCCCGCCGAGCTGCGCGAGCTGGTCGTGGGAGGCGCGGAGGGGAACCCCTTCTACGTCGAGGAGCTGATCAAGATGCTCATCGACCAGCGCGTCATCGTGCCGGGCACCGACGAGTGGAGCGTCGACGCGACGCGGCTCGCCGCGGCGCAGGTGCCGCCGACGCTGACGGGCGTCCTCCAGGCGCGGCTCGACCGGCTGACGCCGGGGGAGAAGACCGTCCTGCAACGCGCCTCGGTCATCGGGCGCGTCTTCTGGGACGGCGCGGTCGAGCACCTCGGCGCGGGCCTGACGGCGGACGACGTCGGGGCCGCCGACGTCGGGCGCGTGCTCGAATCGCTGAGGGGCAAGGAGCTCGTCTACCGGCGCGAGGCGTCGGCCTTCGCCGCCGCGCGCGAGTACACGTTCAAGCACGCGCTGCTGCGCGACGTCACATACGAGAGCGTCCTGAAGCGCGACCGGAGGGAGTACCACCGCCGCGCGGCCGACTGGCTGGCGCGCCACAGCGGCGGCCGCGTCGGCGAGTACGCGGGGCTGATCGCCGAGCACTACGAGCGCGCGCAGTCGCCCGGCGACGCGGCCGAGTGGTACGGCCGCGCGGGGCGGCAGGCG
>DASVSK010000104.1:0-2143 GCA_036388135.1 Pyrinomonadaceae bacterium
GGACGGCCCCCGCGCCGTCGAGACCGACGTAGACGTACTTGCCGTCGTCCGAGACGGCGAGCTTGTTCGGCTCGCTGCCGACGAAGACGGGTGCGGCGGACGTCCCGGCCGCCGGGTTGATGGCGGCGATGCTGTTGCCGCCCGCGCCCGCGCTCGAAGGGACGCTGGCGAAGATGGTCTGCGTGACGGGGTCGACCACGAGGTCGTTGGTCGTCAGGGCGAGCTGGCGGAGCTGGCCGGGCGCGGGCGTCGGCGCGGGCGTCGGCGTCGGGGTGGACGTCGCGGCGGGCGTCGGCGTCGGCACAGGCGCGGGCTCGGACGAGGGGACGAGCGAGGTCTGGACGAGGAAGAGCTGCCCGCCCGACGTGCAGAAGGCGAGGCCGTTCGCGCCCCAGCGGACGAAGCCGAGCACCGAGCCGTTGACGCCCGCCACGCTGGCCGCGCCGACGGGCAGGAAGGTGTTCATGTCGTAGGCGTGAATCCGGATGGTCGCGTTGGAGCTGCTGCCGCCGTAGAGGAAGTAGACGCGGCCGGTCGCCGAGTCGGGGATGTCGGCGGAGGCGACGCCGCCGAAGCCGCTGACGGGGGCGAACGTCCCCAAGGGCGCGCCCGTCTCCGGGTCGACGACGCGGCCGCTGTTGAAGTAGACGCGGCCGCCCTCGAACTCCATGCCGTCGCCGAAGCTGGAGACGACGCTGCGCGTCGTCCGCGTGACCGAAACGCCCGAGGCGTCGACCGCCATCTTGCGGAAGCCGAACTCGCTCGACTCGTTGTTGAAGCCGTAGAGCGTCTCCGCCGAGGACGAGAACTCGATGACGTTGCTGCCGGTGTGGTCGGGCGTGGTCGCGGCGCGGCGCACGCCGTCGTCGTAGACGGCCACGCCCTCGTGCCTCGGGCTGAAGCCGACGTTGCGGCGCGCGACGGCCACCGCGTTCGGGTCGCCCGGCAGCACCTCCATGTCCTCGACGAAGAGGGGGCCGTCGTTAAAGTTCCCGTTGCCGAGCGAGAAATTGAGCCCCGCCGTCTGCGAGGCGACGTCGAAGCGTCGGACGGCCCCCGCGCCGTCGAGCGCGACGTAGATGTACCGCCCGTCGTCGGAGCGCGCGAGCTTGCGCGGCTCGCTGCCGACGAAGACGGGCGTGCCGACCGCGCCCGCCACGGGCTCGACGGGCGTCAGGCTGTTGCCGCCCGCGCCCGCGCGCGCGGAGACGCTCGCGTAGATGCGCTCGGTGCCGGGGTCGTAGATGAGGTCGTTGGCCGCGAGCGCGATCTGGCGCGCGAGCGCGGGCTCGGGCCGGGGCGTGGGCGTCGGCGTCGGCGTGAACGCCGGGGTCGGCGACGGCGAGGGGACGGGGTCGACCGACGGGATGAGAGTCGTCTGGACGAGGAAGAGCTGCCCGCCCGTGGTGGAGAAGGCCAGGCCGTTCGAGCCCCAGCGCACGAGCGCGGCGGGGGTGCCGCGGACGCCGGGGATTTCGAGCGTCCCCGCGGGGAGGAACGTCTGCTGGTCGAAGACCCGCAGCGTCGCCGTCTGGGTCGACTGCGGGTCGGAGAACGAGTTCGGGGTCGTGACGAAGTAGACGCGGCCCACCTTCGAGTCGGGGGCGAACGCGGTGAGGCTGCTGTTGATGTGGTCGCCCGTGAAGCTGCCGAGCAGCGCGCCCGTCAGCGGGTCGAGCACGCGGCCGTTGGCGGCGTAGAGACGGCCGGCGTCGAACTTGATGGCCCCCGACGCCGTGACGTTCGAGGTGCCCGACGAAGTCAGCCCCGCGGGCGTCGCCGACATGCGGTTCAGCGTGTTGGAAGAGTTGAGGGAGTAGAGGCGCGAAGGGTCTGCGGTGTCGAAGGCGAGCGAGACGAAGTTGAAGCTGCCCACCGCGGTGCCGCGCTGCACGCCGTCGTCGTAGAGGGCCACGCCCGCGCCCGAGCCGCCGCCGGTGCGGTAGACGGCCACCGTGCCGGGGCTGCCGGGCTGCACGGCGAGGCCGGAGGGGTAGAAGGCCCCCGAGAAGGGGTCGGAGCCCAGCGAGAACTGGAGGCCGGGCGTCCGCGTCGCCACGTCGAAGCGGCGGACGGCGGCCGCCCCGTCGAGCGCCACGTAGATGAACTTGCCGTCGTCGGAGATGGCGAGCTTACTCGGCTC
>DASVSK010000105.1:0-7315 GCA_036388135.1 Pyrinomonadaceae bacterium
GCCGACGTCCATCGCGTTGGCTAGGGTCGCGACGGTCGTGCGCGCGGCCCAGTTGCCGCTGTCGAAGTAGTCGGGGACGGCGCGGTTGGCGTTGGCCGCGAGCACGACCTCGCGGACGGGCAGCCCCATCCGACGCGCCCAGAAGGCGGCCACGGCGTTGCCCAGGTTGCCGGCCGGGATGACGAAGCCGGGACGCGCGCCGCGCCCGCGCAGGTACCAGAGGCTCGCCGCGGCGTAATAGACGGCCTGCGGCAGGAGCCGTCCGAGGTTGATGCTGTTGGCCGACAGCAGTCCGTGTGACTCGGCCCACGCGCGGTCGGCGAAGGCGGCCTTGACGACGCGCTGGCAGTCGTCGAAGTCGCCGCGCACGGCGAAGGCGCGGACGTTCGCGCCCCAGCAGGTCAACTGTTGCTGCTGCCGCGGCGAGACTTTGCCGCGGGGGAAGAGGATGACGACCCGCACGTCGGGGCGTCCGTGGAAGGCCGCGGCGACGGCCCCGCCCGTGTCGCCCGAGGTGGCGACGAGCACTGTGCGCCGCCCCGGCAGGCGCGAGACGCAGGCGGCCAGGAAGCGCGCGCCGACGTCTTTGAAGGCGGCGGTCGGCCCGTGGAAGAGTTCGAGCACGGCCGTCTCGTCGTCGAGGTCGCGCAGCGGGAGCGGGAAGTCGAAAGCCTCCTCGCAAATCTCTGCGAGGTGCGCGCCGAGCGCGTCGCCCTCGAAGAAAGGCTTGAGAAGGCGTTCGCCGACGTCGCGCCACGACTCCAACCCGTCGAACTCTTCCGGCGCGAACGCGGGGAAGCCCTCCGGCACGTAGAGCCCGCCGTCCGGCGCGAGGCCGGTCAACATCGCCTCCGAGAGGCCGAGCGTGGGCCGCGCCGAGCGCGTGCTGCGGAAACGCATGGCAGTCAAACTTAGGGGTTGAGTCATCGGTTCATCTCTTCATCGAATCAATGAGCCGATGAGCCGATGAATCAATCAATCAATCTTCCTTAATGATTCTGGCCCCGAGTTCGCTGACGGGCGAGACCCAGGAGTCGGCTTCCGCGGCGGCGTGCTCTTTGAAGGCGCGGAGCATCGACCGTCGGACGCGCTCGGCCGCCTCGGCGGAGGTGACCCAGGCAAAGGCGGTCGGGCCCGAGCCGGAGATCGACGCGCCGAGGGCCCCGGCCTCAAGCGCCGCCGCCTTCATCTGCGGGAAGGCCGGGATGAGCGGGGCGCGCTGGGGCTCGACGACGTGGTCGCGTAAAGACTCGCCTATCAGTTCGAGGTCGTTCGTGTAACAGCCGGCGACGAAGCCGGCGAGGCTCGCGGTCTGTTTGACGAGGTCGGCGAGCGGGACTTCCTTTCGGAGCATGCGGCGCGCGTCGCGCGTGTCGACGCGGACGTGCGGGTGAATCAGCACGGTCAGAATCTCGCGCGGCACCGGGAGCCGCACGCAGCGGAACGGGCTCAGGCGCGTGACGAGCGTGAGGCCGCCCAGAAGGCACGGCGTCACGTTGTCCGGGTGTATCGCGCCGCTGGCCGCCTGCTCGCCGAGCAGCGCGTAAGGCATCAGCGCCTCCGCTTCGAGGGGCCGCGCGAGCAGCGAGTTGGCGGCGACGAGCGAGGCGACCGCCGAAGCCGCCGACCCTCCGAGCCCGGAGCCGAGCGCGATGCCTTTGCTGATAGAGACCTCGAAGCCGAAGTCGAGCCCCTGCTCCTCGCGTAGCGCCATGAGCCCGACCGTGGCCGTGTTGCGCGCGGGGTCTAAAGGTATCTCCGACCCGAAGGGCGCGCCGCCCGCGCCGGTAACTTCGCGGATGGTGACGGAGGGCTCTTCGGTCGTTATCACCGTCACGCGGTCGCCGACCGTCTCGACCGCGAAGCCGAGGATGTCGAAGCCGACGGCGACGTTAGCCACCGTCGCGGGCGCGAACGCCGTCGCGCTTCTCGCCGCGCCCTGTCTCACCGCGCGTCTCCCGGGAACGTGGCGGGCCCGGGCAGGTCGGAGACGACGACGGCCGCGCGCGTCCCCGCACTCCGCCCCGCGGGCAGGATGCGGCCGACCGGCCGGCAGCGCCCCGCGTCGGCCGGTCTCGTGCCGCCGAATTTACGGACGACCCATGTTGTGCTCATCTCTTCCTGCAAGGTGCGTGGAGGTCTTAAAGCCAACCGCGGGTCAGTATCTCACGCCGGCCGTGTTGTCAAAACCTCGCCCGATATTAACCCGCTTATAGCGGCCTTCGTACGAATGCGGCCTTGTTGCGTCCCTCAAGTGAATGCCGGCGGCGGGCGTGCGGGGAAGAGAAAAAGGGTGGCCCGCCGAAATGGCGGGCCACTCTTTTATGTCAGGGACTCGGCCGGGGCGGGCCCCGAACTCGTCCTGTTTAAGTTACGTCCCTACCGAACCGTGACGTTGACGGTTCTGGTCGAAGCGTTGCCGGCGGCGTCGCGGCTCTCGACCGTGACGGTGTAGACGCGACCCGCCTTCGCGGTGGCCTTGGCGCGCACCTGGAGCGTCAGGTTGCCGGTGATCTGCCAGTCGCCTGCGATGTTCTCGCTGCCGGTGACGCTGATGATGCGCGTCGTGGGTGTAGAGTCGACCGCGTCGGAGACGTTCGCCGTGATGACGACGGGGGTCATCTTCCCGTTGACCTTCGAGATGGTCGCGGGCGATGCCGTCAGGCTCTGGATGACCGGAGCCGTCGTGTCGCGCACCGTGACGTTGAAGGTGCCGGTCGCCGTCGCGCCCTTCGAGTCCTGCGCCGTGGCCGTCACCGTGGTCGTGCCCAGCGGGAAGGTCGTGCCCGGCTGGCGGTCGAACAAGACACCCAGCGCCCCGTCCTCCGCGTCCGTCGCCGTCGCGTTGAAGTTGACGACCGCGCCGGCCGCGCCCGTCGCCTCCGCCACGATGTCGGACGGCAGCGAGAGAACCGGCGGCGTGTTCGGGGCTTCCGTAATCGTCAGCGTGCCCGAGGCCGTGCCCCGGTAGTTAGGGTCGACGACCGTCGCCGCCACCGCGTAGGTGCCCGGCGCGCTCGGCGCGGCCGCCGAGCCGTTGTAGGTGACTTCGACGCCGAGCCCGGCCGGGTCGGTCGTCACGGCGACGGCCTTCGGCGTGCCGTCGTAGGTGTAGCTCGCGCTCTCGACCGTGACGGTCGCCGCCGCCTTCTCGATGACGAGCGTGCCGGTCGCCGTGCCGTTGTAGCCCGGCTCGGTGATGGTCGCCACGACCTCGTAGGAGCCGACCGCGACGGGCCGCTCGGCGCTGCCGTTGTAGGTGACCTCCGCGGCCAGGTTCGCGGGCTCAGTGATGACCGAGGCCGCGACGGGCTGACCCGTGTAGGTCTGGTTCAGACCCGCGAGCGAGATGGTCGAAGTCCCCAGCTCCGGCTCCCAGCCGCCGAGCACGTTGGCCGGCTCGCGCCAGAAGGCCGCCTCTTCGGCCGTGATCTGCCGCGAAATGGGGTGGCGCTGGCTGGTGTCGACCGGGTTGCCGGCCTCGTCGCGCGAGTTGTACTCCCAGAAGCGGACGTTCGGGTAGCCGGCCTGCGTGAGCGGATTCAGGAAGCCGTCGCGAGCGTTGTCGTCCAGACGCCACGCGTCGGGGCGGACGTGCGAGCCCATGACCGAGTCGATGAGGACGACCTGCGAGTAGGGGAACTGGTCGGGGTCGATGCGCGTCAGGTACGCGCCCGTCACGCCCGGCGCGGCCGTGAAGCGGCTGTTGACGAAGACGTAGCCGCTCTTCCCCTGGCCGTTGCGAATCTGCGTGTAGTAGGCGTTCGAGTTGAGCATCTTCAGCTCGCTGTTGCGGAAGTAGACCGCGCCCGTGCCCCACAGGAAGTCGATGTCGCCCTCGATGTAGCTCTCGTTGACGAAGCCGCCCTGGTTGGTCTGGCTCTGCAACAGGAGCGTGTCCTGGAAGCTCTTCAGGTTGACGCGGTTCAGGAGGATGCGGTCGTTGTTGCCGCGGAACGCCTCGGACTGGCGCGTCCGGTTCTCGCTGTTGAAGCGCGTCGTCGTGTTGTGGACGGTGACGTTCTCCAGCGTGAAGTCGGGCGCGTCCACGCCGAAGGCGGCGCGCGGGCTCGACCCCGTGTTCAGGTTCTCGTTGTTCGCGTACTGGATGACGCTCTCGTTGCGATCCTCGCCGCGGACGGTGATGAAGCGCTTGTTGGAGCGGACGTAGACGATCTCGGTGTACTTGCCCTTGCGGACGTTGATGACGACCGGCTGGGCGTTGCCAGCGGGCACGAAGTCGACCGCGCCCTGCACCGTGTCGAAGTCGCCCGTGCCGTCGGCGGCGACGGTCAGCGCGGACGCGCCGGCCGCGGGGCCTTCCGTCTTGGTCGAGAACTGCCAACGCGTGGCGTCCGAGACGCCGACGAAGGGCGCGCCCGCGGCGTCTGTGACGACGCCCGGCTCCATCGTCACGTAGTACGACTTCCCGTAGGCGAGCTTGACCTTGGTGTAGATGGTCGCCGTGGTGCCCTCGACGATGACCGGGTGGTAGTTGAACTGCCACGACGAGCCGCCGACGGGGCGCGCCGACTGCGGGCCGGGGGCGTGGATGCCGGTGTTCGTGTCGACGCCGAGGTCGACCGTGTCGACGAGCGAGTTGTCGGCCGCGTCGTAGACGCGAACCTTGCCGTTGGTGCCGACCTTCGGCTCCTGGTCGAAGGTGACCTTGAGCTGCGCGTCGACGTTGACGTTCGTCGCGCCCGCCGCGGGGCCGAAGGCCGTGGCCGACATCGCGGAGACGACGAGCAGGCGGGCCGCGGCGCTCGTGACGTTGCCGCCCGAGTTGCTCACGACGACGTGGTAGCCGCCCGCGTCGGCGACCTGCGCGTTGGCGAAGACGAGCGACGGCGAGTTAGCGCCGGGGATGAGCGCGCCGTTCTTGTACCACTGGTAGAAGAGTCCCTCGCCGGAGGCTTCGACCGAGAGTCCGGCGGGCTCGCCGACGCGGACGGTAGTGTCCGCGGGCTGCGAGCCGATGGTCGGCGGCGGCGCGACCTCGCCCTCGCTGACGGTGAGCTGGACGGCCGAGCTGGTCGTGCCGCCGCCCGCGTTGCTGACGACGGCGGTGTAGCTGCCCGTGTCGGCGACCTGCGCGTTGTTGATGTTGAGCGTCGGCGTCGTGGCCGACTCGTTGCCCGCGACGGGCGCGCCGTTCCTGAGCCACTGGTAGGAGAGGCCGGTGCCGCTGGCGGCGACCGACATCGTGACGTTGCTGCCGACCTGAACCGTCAGGTTCGAGGGCTGCGGCTGCGCGGTGATGACGGGGGCCGCGGGCGTGTAGTCGGCCGCCCACTGCGTGAAGTTGACGTCGGAGGCGAACCCGCTGGGGACGCGGAAGCCGAACCAGTCGAAAGTCGTCGCCGGGCTCTGGCTCGTCTCGGTCGCCGTCGAGCTGAGGTTGAAAGAGCCGCCGTCGGTCAACGTCACGGTGACCTTCGTCTCGGTGGCGCTGGTGCGTTCGACCGTGAAGGCGAACGTGTAGGGCACTCCGTTGGCGAGCGGCGCGCGCCCCGAGCCGCCGCTGACGGTCAGCGCCTGGTACTCGGCCACGGTCGTGCTGATGACGTTGGCGAGCGGGTCGGTGGCGCTGGGACTGCCGCGGCGGTGGAGGGTGAAGGGCGGGGTGGCCGACGCGGCCGTGCCCGCGAGGCGGGTGGCGTAGCCCGGGTCGTCCGAGAACGAGGGGCTGTTGATGCCGCCCGTCGTGTTCGCCGTCGTGCGCGTGCCGCGCGAGTCGAAGAGGCCGAAGCGGAGGTCAGCGCCGAGGTTCGCGCCGAGGTTCTGGACGGAGAACTGCGTGGAGACCTTCAGGCGGTCGCCCACGCCGAGCGTGACGGGCGCGCCGTCGGTGAAGAAGCCCCAGAAGCCCTCGGAGCCGCCTGCGGCCGCGATGTTGAAGTTGACCGAGCCGGCGGCGTCGGTGCGGACGGTTCCGGCCCGCCCGTTGAAGATGCGCACGGAGTTGTTCGAGAGCGACTGGTTCTGGCTGTTCGCGTCGGCGAACGTGTCCCTGACCAGCGTGGCCGCCGCCGTTGCGCTCTGCAACAGAAGCGCGAAGATCAGAGTGAGTGAGATTTGCTTGCTGAGGTTCCTGATGGTTCTTGTAACGTTCATGTTCTTGAGAAACTCCCCTTAACTATCAATGCCTTATCGACAGGAGAAAGGCGTCTTTGCTGTTCCGACAGCCTTCGTTTTTGGACTACTCTTCGATGAACGTATTATCGCCCAGGAAGCTTCTCAGGTCTTAGGCAATACGGACTACTTTTTCTTTGCAAATTCAGCACAGGCTAGCCGGATCGGCATAAGCGAGAAGACAACGACAAGATTATCGCAACGAAAAACTCACATTAGACTATTCGGAAGCCGCTTTTTGGCGTATCCGGCAAGATTGGCGTATCCGGCAGATTGATGAGGCGGGAGGGGTGCCCGGGCCGCCGAGGTCAGGCGGCCTCGGACTCGGGCGCGGGCTGCCTGCGGTTTGAGATGAACTGCTTCGGCGTCTGGCCCGCGAGCTTTTTGAAGACCCTGTAGAAGTGTGTCAGGTCGCCGAAGCCGGCCTCGGTCGAGGCGAAGAGGATGTCGTCGGTTTCGAGCATGAGCCGCTTGGCGTACTCGACCCTGCGCTCGGTAAGGTACTGCGTGACGGTCTTGCCCGTGCGGCGTTTGAACTGGTCGGTGTAGCTGCGGTAGGACATGTTGGCGAGGTCGGCCAGGTCCTCGATTTTAATCGGGTGGTAGAAGTTGTCGTCGAGGTACTGGAGGCTCCCGGCGAAGGCCGCCGCGCCGGGGTCGGAGGGCGACAGCCCGCGGTGCTCGGCGTAAGTACGCGCGAGGAAGACGAGCAGCTCTATCAACTGCGAAAGGACGACCGAGCGGCTACCCTCCTTCTGCTGCGTCTGCTCTACGAAGAGCGCCCTGAGCCGGTTGCGGACCTCCAGACGCGTGTAGTTGTCCCCGACCTTGAAGGGGGCGAGGGCGGGGAAGACGCGCCGGAACAGGTGGAAGCTCTCGGCCGCCGAGTTGCAGTCGCCGAAGACGTTCTCGCTGAAGCAGAGGATGACTAAGGTCAGCGGGTCGTCGGGGTCGTCCACGGGGCGGTGCGCCGTGTGCGACGGGACGAAGAGCATCTGGTTCTCGCGGACGGGCAGTCTCTCGCTCTCGGTCTCGATAAAGCCGCGCCCCTCGCGCACAATGTAGAGGTGGTGGAAGTCCTGCGCGACCAGCTCCATGCTGAAGTCGGGGCTGTGGCGGCTCTCGAAGATGTAGATGCCGCGGTCGCCCAGGTGGACGCGGTGCGGCTTCTTGCGCCTGC
>DASVSK010000106.1:0-2298 GCA_036388135.1 Pyrinomonadaceae bacterium
ACGGGGGGCGCGACTAAGCTTTGAGGAACGACACCGCAGCCACCGGGAACACTTCGGGCGCGCGCGCCGCGGCCCTGCGCACGCGCCTCGACTCCTTCCGCGCCACGCGACGCCGCGGCGCGCTCGGCCTGCCCGAGTTCGTCGCCGTCGCGCTCTCGGCGCTGCTCCTGCTCACGGCCGTGCTCGCCTACCTCTTCCTGCTCGTCCCCGCGCGCTCCCGCACGCAGGCGCTTGAGACCGAGCGCGCGGACTTGCAGCGGCTGCTCCAGAGCCAGCAGACCGACATCGGCGCGAGCAAGGACACGGGGCAGCGCGTCGCCGACATCCTGTCGAGCCTGGAGCGCTTCGAGATCGACCACCTGGGGCTGGCGTCGAGCGGCACCAAGACCGTCATCGAGGAGCTGAACCGCCTCATCATCAAGAACAACCTGCGCATCAGCGGCGGCGTCAACTTCAGGCAGCTCCAGGAGGCCGCGCCCGCCTCCGAAGACCCGCGCCGCGCGCGCCGCCCCTCCTCGGTCGACGAGGCGGGGCAGCGCGTCGAGCAGAGCGTCTTCCCCGGCGTCGGCGTCGCGCTCACGGTCGAGGGCAACTACCCGAACCTCCGCCGCTTCATCCGCGACATCGAGGCCGACCGCCAGTTCGTCGTCATCAACACGGTCGAGCTCGAAGGCGTCACCGACTCGAACGCGGCCGAAGCGCCCGCGCCGCCCGTCGCGGGCGTCGAGCCCGGTGCCGCGCAGCCGCGGACGCCCTCGCGCAACGCGCTCGTCAGCCTGCGCCTCGACATGGCCACGTACTTCCGGCGCGCGGCCTCGGCCGCCGCCGCGGCGCGTTGAGCGCGCGCGAGTCTCAAGGCCGAGGGGCGCGGGCGCTGCTGAAGCGAGTTAAAAGTCATGGCACTGTTTGAAGGAAAGACACCGGCGGAACGCAACAAGATGATCGCGGCCATCGTGATGCCGCTCCTCGCCCTCATCTTCGCCTTCAGGATGTTCTCCGGCCCGTCGAAGCCGAGCAACCCTTCGCCGTCCCCGACGCCGCGCGGCAAGGCCACGCCCCGCGCGAACGGGCAGCAGGCGGCCGCCGCCCAAGCTGACGGCGGCGAGGAACTCGTCAGCCTGATGACGCCCATCAACTGCTGCCCCGAGCCCTACGGCGGCGGCGACGCCGGGCGCAACATCTTCGCCTTCTACGTCAAGCCCCCGCCGCCGCCCGTCGCCGCGCCCACGGTGCCGCCGCCCACGCCCACGCCGCCGCCCCCGATTGCGCTCGCCACGCTCGCGCCGCAGAGCGTCTTCGCGCGCACGGCCGGCTTCACGCTCCAGATCACCGGCGACAAGTTCGGCCCCGCCGCGCGCGTCTACATCGACGGCCAGGAGGTGCCGACGCAATACAAGAGCATGCAGCAGCTCTCGGCCAACGTCCCGGCCTCGGTCATCGCCAGCCCGGGGCAGCGTTCCATCCTCGTGCGCACGCCCGACGGCCAGTTCTACTCGAACCCGGCGACGCTCAACGTGATGCAGCCGCCCGCGCCGACCTACACTTTCGTCGGCTTCCTCAAGCGACAACGCTCGAACACGGCCGTCCTCAAGGACGCGAAGGGCGACCTCCACACCATCCGCCAGGGCGACATCGTCGAGGGGCGCTTCCGCGTGACGGACATCTCCGAGCGCGGCGTCGAGGTCGTGGACAAAGACCTCAGCATCAAGCACACGATGCCTTTCGTCGACGCGCGCGGCCTCCCCGGCTCCGCCCCGCGGGGCGCGCCCGGCGCGATTCAGCCCCCGCCCCCGGACCCCGACGGCGACGACGAGCCCTGACGACGAGCCCCGAAGGCGGGCGCGCCGCTGCCATGCGCGCCGCGCGCCGAACCCGATGAACACACACACGCCAGACACGCCGGACGGTGCAGCGCGCGAGCGAGGCTACGCCCTCGTCGCGCTGCTCGCGCTGATGACCCTGGTCATGATTTCGATGATGGCCGCCGCGCCGAGCATCCGGCAGCAGGCGCGCCGCGACCTGGAGCTCGAAGCCATCGCGCGCGGCGAGGAGGTCGCCGAGGCCATACGCATGTACATCCGCCTGCACCCCACGCGCCAGCCGCCGACCTCGATGGAGGAGTTGCTGGGGGGCGTCGCGCCGGCCGGGCGGACGAAGAAGGTGATGGTGCTGCGCGCCAGCGCCGCGCGCGACCCGCTCTCGGAGAGCGGCGAGTGGCGAACCGTCAAGCCCAACGACCCGGCCTTCGTCTGCTTCGTCCGTGACCTCACCGAGTACGCCGACGGGCGGACGCCGAAC
>DASVSK010000107.1:0-4727 GCA_036388135.1 Pyrinomonadaceae bacterium
ATTTCGCTCAGCTCGACGCGGTGGCCGTGGTACTTGACCTGCTCGTCGCGGCGGCCGATGTACTCGACCGCGCCGCCCGGCAGGTGGCGCGCGAGGTCGCCGCTGCGGTACATGCGCGCGCCGGGCTCGCCCGCGAACGGGTCGGCGACGAACCGCTCGGCCGTGAGCCGCGGGCGGTTGAGGTAGCCCGCCGCCAGCACGTCGCCCGCGATGTAGAGGTCGCCGACGACGTTCTCGGCGGCGGGGCGCAGTCGCTCGTCGAGGACGTAGATGCGCGCGTTGGCGGCGGGGCGGCCGACGGGGACGGCCGCGCGGTCGTCCGCCGGGTCGTAGCGGTGAATCATGCAGCCGACGGTGGCCTCGGTCGGGCCGTACTCGTTATAAATCTCGACCGCGCCGCCGAAGCTCTCGTGCGTCTCGCGCGCCAGCCGCCCCTCGAACGCCTCGCCGCCGACGATCAGCTTCCTGACGCGGCTGCCGCGGTTGTCCCTCCCCTTGATGAGCGAGAGGTGGCTCGGCGTCAACTTGATGAGGTCGACGCGGTCGTCGTCGAGTATCTCGGCGAGCGGCGACTCCGCGCCGCGCTTGCGGTAGACGACGACCCGGTTGCCGGTGACGAGCGGCATGAAGACGGACGTGACCGTGAGGTCGAAGGCGAGCGACGAGTAGAGCGCGCACGCGCAGGGCTCGCCGCCGAGGTAGGAGTCGCGCGCCCAGCAGATGTAGTTGACCAGCGAGCGGTGCGCGACCTCGACGCCCTTCGGCTCGCCCGTCGACCCGGACGTGTAGATGACGTAAGCAAGGTCTTCGGCCGTCGCCGCGCCCGCCGCGTCGAGCGCCGCGTCCGCGCGCTCGACGTCGTCCCACTCCGCGTCTATGCGGACGACTTCGGCCGTGTGCGGCGGCAGCGCCCCGACGAGGTGCTGCTGCGTGAGCAGCACGGGCGTGCCCGCGTCGGCGAGGATGAAGGCGACGCGCGCGCGAGGGTGCGCCGGGTCAATCGGCACGTATGCGCCGCCCGCCTTGAGCACGCCGAGGATGGCGACCAGCACCTCGGGCGCGTGCTCCATCATCAGCGCCACGCGGCTCCCGCGCCCGACCCCGCGCCCGCGCAGGTACGCGGCGAGGCGGTTCGCGCGCCGTTCCAGCTCCGCGTAGGTGAGCGTCTGCTCGCCGTAGACGACGGCCTCGCGGTCGGGCGTCTCGGCCGCCTGCGCGGCGAACAGGTCGTGGATGGTGCGGTCGCGCGGGTAGTCGGCGCGCGTGTCGTTGAAGTCTTCGAGCAGCTCGCGGCGCTTCTCGGGCGAGAGCAGGTCGAGGCGCGCGACCGGCTGCTCCGGGTCGTCGAGCAGGGCGCGCAGCAGCCGCGCGTAGTGCTCGACGGCGAGCGCCGCCGTCTCGCGCTTGAACAGGCGCGGGTCGTATTCGAGGGTGAGCGTGACGTCGCCTTCGCGCGCCGCGAAGAGGAACGCCGCCTCGCGGCTCAGGTGCGCCACGTTCTCGCGGCTCTGGATGTTCTCGAAGAGCGCGACGACGCCGAAGAGCGGCCCGCGCTCCGCCGACCACTCAAGCTCCGGCAGGTCGAGCACGCGGTCGAAGGGGTACTTCTGGTGCGTGAACGCCTCGGCGATGGTCGTCTTCACGTCGAGCAGCAGCTCGCGCACGCGGGTTTCGGCGCGCACCGCGTCGCGCAGCGCCAGCACCTTGTTGAGCGCCGCGTGCTCGGCGTACTTCTCGTAAATCGCCGTGCCGACGACGACGTCCTCGCCCCCCGTCGTCTTGTGCAGGTAGACCTTGAGCGCCGCGACGAGGCACGAGAATACAAGCAGCTCGTTCTGCCCGCACAGCTTGAAGAGCTTCGCCGCCGTCCCGGCGTCGAGCGTCAGGCGGACGGACTCGCGCGGGCCCGCGGCGTCGCCGCCGGCCGGCCGCTTGAAGTCCGGGGGCAGCCCCGGGCCGGCGGCCGCGCCGGCCAGCTTGTGCGCCCAGTAGGCCCTTTCCTTCTCCAGCTTCTCGTCGAGAAACTTCAGGTTCGTGTTGCCCATCTTCTTTTCCTGCCGGCCGCGCCGCGGCGCGCGGCCTTAGAGGGTCAGCTTCCAGTTGCGCGCCGAGGCGACGAGGGATTGCAGGTAGTCCTGCTGCAAGGCGCGCTTGCGCGCCGCGGGGACGGAGGCGATTTCGAGGCGCAACAACTGCGTCGCCGTCGTCATGAACTCCCTGAAGTCGTCGAAGGTGAGCCCCTTGCCGAGCAGGTACGGGATGATCCAGAAGTCGAACGACCACTGCGGCAGCCAGAGCGACTCTTCGACCGAGAGGAACATCCTGTCGATGTGATCCATCGCTTCGAGGCTGTCCATCGTCCCGTGCTGCCAGACGAAGCCCTCGCCCTCGATGGCGTACTCGTCGCGCTTCATCTGGATGGGCGTGCCCGCCTCCGAGTACCACATCTGCGCGCGCCAGTAGTCGGGGCGCGTCTGCTTGATGAAGTCGAGCGTCTCGGCGACCGTCTCGTCGGTCTCGCCGGGGAAGCCGAGGATGAACGAGCCGAAGGTGAGGATGCCGTGCTTGCGGAGCAGCTCGATGCCTTTGGCGTACTTCTCGATGGTGGCCGACTTGTCCATGTTCTTGAGGATGGAGGGCGAGCCGGACTCGATGCCGAGGAAGACGCCCTTGCAGCCGCTGCGGGCCATCAGCTCGATGGCCTCCTCGTCCGAGTTGCTGCAGCGGAAGTAGGAGAACCAGTTGAAGTCGTAGCCGCGGTCGATCATCATCCGGCAGATGTTCTTGAAGCGCGGCAGCGGCACGTTGAAGGTGTCGTCGATGAAGACGACGTTGCGGACGTGTCCGAGGTCGCGCATCGAGTCCAGCTCCTTCTCGATGACTTCGAGGCTGGTCAGCGTGAGCGCGCCGGCGCGGCCGGGGTAGTTGCAGAACGAGCACTTGAAGGCGCAGCTCCGTGCGGTGCGCGTCTGGATGGTGGGCCCCAGGTCGTACTCGGGGAAGGTGCGCCAGTCGATGTAGTTCTCGTCGAGCGAGTTGTTCTCGGCGCGGACGCCGCCGCGCCGGAGCGCGCCGTCCTCGACGTAGATGATGTTCGGCACGGCGCTCAGCTTGCCGCCGCCGCGCAGGCACTCGACGATGCGAGCCAGCGTGTCCTCGCCCTGCCCCTCGGTGACGTAGACGTCCGCGCCCATGTCGTCGAGCGCGGCGCGCAGCTCCTCGTCGCCGGGGTAGTTGCGGACGTGGTTCGCCACGAGCGGCCCGCCGACGACTATCTTGACGTCGGGGTTGTGGCGGCGGATGAACTCGACCATCTCGTTGACGGGCTGGTTGACCACGTAGAAGGTCGTCGTGATGGCGACGCACGCCGGCCCCTCGGCCAGCAGCGCGGCCAGCCGCTCGCGCTCGTGCTGGAAGAGGTTCACGTACTGCGCGCCGAGGCCGCGGCGTCGCAGGAAGTTCGTCAGGTAGGCGGCCGCGAGGTTCGGCATCTCGCCCGACTTCAGCTCCCCGCCGGGCGTCGACCCCGCGCCCGCGAGCCGGACGACGTGGTTGAGCAGCCCGACGTAGTCGAACTTCTGGCCGTCGAGGTCGACGAAGCTGAACTTCAAGTCGCGGTACGCCTCGGAGTCCTCGCCGTAGGTGCGCAGGAATTGCTCGTAGTCGCCGAACGGCATCTCGTTGTATCCGATGACGACGCAATCAAGTTGCTTGCTGTGTTCCATCTCTCCGACTCCTTATTTCGCGCGCCGCGGGCCGGCAGTTTAGAAAGAGAAGCTTTGGCCGAACTCTTCGACCTCGACCGGCTGGCGCAGCAGCGCGCCCTCGGCGGCCGACAGCAGCTCGACCTCCGACAGCCTCGCGCCCGGGTCGAGCGCGACGTGGCGCAGAAGGCTCTCGAAGTGTTCGACCAGCCGCGCGACCGTGGCCGCCTCGAACAGCTCCGCGTTGTAGTCGACCCCGCCGCGCAGGTCGTCGCCGTCCGCCCACATGTTGACGACCAGGTCGTACTTGGCCGTGCCCGTGCCGACCATGACCGGCTCCAGCGTGAGCCCGGGCATCTCCAGCGGCGCGGCCGGCGCGTTTTGCAGCGAGAAGACCACGTTGAAGAAGGGCGTCTGGTGGGGGCCGCGCTCGGGCTGTAACGTCTCGACCAGCCTGTCGAACGGCACGTCCTGGTGGGCGTAGGCGTCGAGCAGCATCTCGCGCACGCGCCCGAGCAGCTCGGCGAAGGTCGGCTCGCCTGCGAAGTCCGTGCGCAGGACGAGCATGTTGACGAAGAAGCCGATGAGCCCTTCGGTCTCGACCCGCGTGCGGTTGGCGATGTTCGAGCCGACGACGATCTCCGGCCGCCCCGTGTAGCGCTGGAGCAGCGCCTGGAAGGCCGCGAGCAGCGTCATGAAGATGGTCGCGCCTTCGCGGCGGCTCAGCTCGCCGAGCGCCTGCGCCAGCTCCGGCCCCAGCGCGAACTGGTGCTGCGCCGCGCGGAACGTCGGCGCGGCCGGGCGCGCGTGGTCGGTCGGCAGCTCAAGCGGCGGCGGCAACTCGCTCAACTGCGCGCGCCAGTAGTCGAGCTGTCGCGCCAACACCTCGCCCCGCAGGAACTCCCTCTGCCAGACGGCGAAGTCCGCGTACTGGATCGGCAGCTCCCCCAAAGGCGACTCCTCCGCCCCCGACGCGTACGCCGCGTAGAGCGCCGTCACCTCCCGCACCAAAACACCCATCGA
>DASVSK010000108.1:0-7111 GCA_036388135.1 Pyrinomonadaceae bacterium
GGCGGACGCGCTCGGGCTCGCCGCGCAGGGCCTCGGTGACGTGGGAGTGGTGCAGGTGCTCGTCGAGCGGCGGCGCGGCGCGCGTCTGAGGGCGCGCGCGTGAGAGCGTGTGGCGCAGCCAGTCGCCGCGCTTCTCCGGCGTGAGCCGGTCGAGCCACTCGCCGCGTCTCCTGACCGCGTGCCGCGTGCCTTCGTCCAGGGTCGAGAGCAGCCCTTCGCGCGCCTCCGCCGGGCGCGGGTCGCCACCGCCCGCCCCGCCGTCGGCGAAAGCGTCGGCGAGGGCGAGCAGGACTTCGATGCGCTCGGTTTCAGGGTTCAAGGACGTCGCCCCTTTACGAAGTCAACTCGCGCCCGCGTGCTTCGCCGCCGCGGCCCGACAGCTCGCCGCCCGCCGCCGCGTCCTCCCCCGCCGCGTCGACGCCTCCGGCGTCAAGCCGTGCGTCCTCGTCCTCGGCGGCGGCGCTCAACTCGGCGAGGCGCGCGCGCTGGCGTCGCGTCTGGAGCAGGAGCACGACGAGCAGCGACGCGAGCACCAGGATGAGCGCGGCCCCCGCGGCCAGCAGCAGGTTGGCGCGGCGGCGCGCGTTCAGCTCGCGGCGCGGTATCGGGCGCGGCTGCTGCTGCGAGATGGTGACGGAGACGTCCTCGGGCTTGAGCTTCGGCACGCCCTTCGAGACGAGGTTCTGAATCTGCTGCTCGTTGAAGGGCGCATTCTGCTCCCTGTGGACGACGACGACCGAGGCCGAGGCCGGGTACGGGTTGAGTTCGAGCGTCGGGTCCTGCGGCATGACGACGGTGACGAGCGCGACCGTGACGCCGGGCAGCGCGCGCAGTTGCCGCTCGATGTCGGTGCGGATGCGCCGCCGCTCCTGCGCCTTCTGCACCGCCTCCGAGGTGACGAAACCGCCCTCGGGTATCGGCTCCTCCTCCTGCCGCGGCAGGCCGTAATCGCGCAGCCGTTGGAGCGCGAGCGCCGAGTCGCCGCCGCCGAAGAGCCCCTCGTCCAGCTCGACCGCCCAGCGCCGCGCCTCGCCCTCGCCGACCTCGCGTTTGACGACGTCCTCGAAGCCGCTCTCCCTCAGCACGTCGATCATCTCGATGGCCTCGGACTCGGTCGAGACGGTGGCGACCGACGCCCGGCTACAGCCCGCCGACAGGAGCGCCGCGGCGACGAGCGCGCAGAGCGCGGCGGCCCGCGACGCGACGCCGGCCGCGGCGCGCGCCGTTCTCCGCACGGACGGCTCGGGTTTCGTAAGCATCCGGGGGCTCAAGACTTTGAACTCGGGGGAGTGGCCTGTTTTCCGCATGGAAAGTTTGTTTGACGAAGTTTACAGCAACAGTCCGTGAAAAGTCATGATAATTATCGGCGTTGAGCTATAATCCGGCCGAAGCAGACGAAGCCCCCTCGACAAACCGCGACGGCCCGACGACATGATGCAGGAGCCGACATCTCCGCCCGCGGCCGCCTTCGACCGCGACGTGCTCATCGAGCAGCACCGCTCGTACGCCCGCGCGCTGGCGATCAAGGTCATGCGCACGCTCCCGTCCTCAGTCGAGCTGGGTGACCTTGTGGCCTACGGCGAGGTCGGGCTCGTCGAGGCCGCCGAGCGCTACGACCCGCGCCGCGGCGTGGCCTTCTCCACCTTCGCGCACTACCGCATCAAGGGGGCCATCTACGACGGCCTGCGCGAGATGGGTTACTTCACGCGGCCGGGCGGCGTGCGCGTCCGCTGGGCGGCCAACGCGGGCGACGTGGTGCAGTCGGCGCTCGACGACGCCGTCCACGACTCGCCCGGCAACTCGTCGGCGAGCGTGGACGACGAGATCGCCGCCGCCGAGTCGCTCATCGACGCCCTCATCCCCGTCTACCTGCTCTCGCTCGGCAGCGACACCGTGCCCGAGATCGTCGACCAGCACGCGCTCTCGATGGAGCAGATCGAGCAGCGCGAGCTAGTCCGCCTCGTGTTGGACGCGCTCCGCTCCCTCTCCGACGACGAGCAGGAGTTAATCGGCGCGCTCTACTTCAAACACGTCTCGATGACGGAGCTGGCCGCCCGGCAGGGCATCACCAAGTCCTGGATTTCCCGCCTCCACACGCGCGCCATCAAACACCTCCGCGACCTCCTGCGCGAACGCGGCATCCTCGAAGCCGGGTGAGGGTCGGTTCATTGATTCATTGAGAAGGCAGGGCGCGCTCTTTCAATGAATCAATGAACCGATGAATCAATGAATCAATGAATCAATTGAGCCGGTGAGCCGACGATTCAATCTTCCATCAGGAAACATTTTCCGGGCCCCGCCGACAATTCACCTAGAAACAGAAGGCTGAGGAGGCAGGCCGTGTCGCAGAACACCTTCGTCGTCAACCAGAACAACGTCACCGTCAACCAGACCAACGTCTTCGACTTCGGGCTCGACCCGGCGCTCGCCGGCGCGCTCGACCCCGAGCTGCTCGCCGCGCTCGACGGCGCGGCCGACGTCTACACCTCGGACTGCGGCGACTACGCCGCGGCGCTCTCGCGGCTCGACGTGGCGGACTTGACGCGCTACGCCCTCGGGCAGTGCGCGCCCGTCTCCGCGCCCGACCTCGCCGACTGCTGCCACCCGGCGGGCGGCCTGCGCACCGACGGCGACGACACCATCTACACGCCCGGCGGCTACCGCATCGAGATGCTCGGCCGCTACGAGTGGAAGATTACGGGGCCCGACGGCAAGTGGATTCGCGTCCACGGCGACCCGCACGTCGACGAGGGCGACCGCGCGGGCGCGTGCGACTGGGACTTCAAGCGCAACACCACCTTCGTCCTCGGCGACGGCACGCGCGTCAACGTCACGACTGTGCCGGGCGGGGCCGACGGCATGACCGTCACCGGGAAGATTGAGGTCATCAGCGGCTTCCAGAGCGTCACCGTCGAGGACGTCGACAAGGGGAAGGGGAGGCTCGGCGAGGTCGGCTTCCACTTCGCCGACAGATTCACGGGCGACGTGGTGACGATGGGGCGGGAGACCGACGACTGGACTTTCCGCGGGCGCGAGATAACGGGCAGCCGCGACGGCGGTGCCTCCTTCGTCCTCGGCGACGTGATGCGTGCGACGAACGGCCGCGCCTACGTCGAAGCCTTCGCCTTCGTCACGTGGGTCTTCGAGAGCTTCTTCGGCCAGTGGCGGCTCAACGACTGGGGGCCGAACGGGCTCGGCTGCAACCCCTACAGGCTCAACCAGCGCCCCGTCTGGCAGGCCGACCGGCACGACCGCGAAGACGACCGAGTAAGCCGCACGGAGGAGCGACGCCTCTACACGGAGGCGCTCGCGGAAGCCTTCCGCGCCGTCGCCAACATGTTCGACGCGCTGGCGCGTCTGGAGCGCGCACGCGAGGAGCTGTCCGGCTGGCGCTCGGGCCGCTGCCACCTGTCTGCCTGACGTCCGGGGGCGAAAGATGGCGAAAGTCCACGCGACAGACGGCGGGCGGGACGCGCGGCGCGCCCCCGACACGGAGGCGGCGGAGCGGCTGGCGACGGGGCAGTCAACGCTCGCAGACTTTCTCGGACTGGGGCGCGAGCGGCTTTACGAGATGGCCGGCGTCGCCTACGGGCTGATGAACTCGGGCAAGCTCGAAGAGGCGCTGACAATCTACCGCGGGCTCGTCGCCGCCGACCCCTTCGACAGCGTCTTCCGCTGCCACCTCGGCGCGGCCGAACTCCGCCGAGGACGCGCCGCCGAGGCCGCCGCCGAGTTCACCAACGCGCTCCGCTTCAACCGCGCCAACGCCGACGCGCTCTCCGGGCGCGGCGAGGCTTACCTAAGACTCGGCCGCCCGGCCGAAGCCGTCGAAGACCTCCGCGCCGCCGTCAAGCTGGACCCGCACGCGCGCCGCCCCTCGACCGTCCGCGCGCGCGCCCTCCTCGTCTCCTTGCGACAGGCCGCGCGCCGCCGCCGGGACCAAGCCTCCTGACCCGCCCGTTCCTCCTTTAAACGCGCCCAAGCGTCGATTCCCCCGCGGCGGCGGAACCTTTTTCCGCGCCCCGCCGATAATCTATGTGTAAACGCTTCCGCGGTATAACGCGTGGCCGTCGCCCGGCGGCACGCGCGAGGGGGGGATGAGATGGGCGACGGCTTCAGGATTTCCGAGCGCAACGACCTGTCGGTCTTCAACACCGGGCATGCCGACGCTCTGCCTGCGGAGTCCGACGGCGGGCCGACGGCCGCGACCTTCCCGGCGGAGATTTCTTCGGAGACCGGTTGGACGACGCGGCTCGGCGAGTTGTACGACCGCGACGCTCAACTCGCCTACGCCTACCGCGCGCGTCTCGTTCAGGACGGCGGCGGAGGCGCGTCGTCGTTGCGGCGCGGCGACCGCGGCGAGCGCGTCGAGGCTTTGCAGGAGACGCTCGTCCGCCTCGGCCACCTGTCGGCGGCGGCGATGGCGACCGGCCCCGGCGTCTTCGGCGCGCAGACGGAGCGTGCGCTCAAGGAGTTTCAGCGCGCGAACGGCCTCGTCGCCAACGGCCTCTACGACGGCGCGACGCGGATGGTCGTGGAGGCCGTCGTCGGCGGCGTCGGCCGCGGCGCGCGCGGCGAGGTCGTCGCGCGGCTGCAACGCCGCCTCGTCGAGTTGAACTACCTGACGCCGCAGCAGGTCACCACCGGCCCCGGCGTCTTCGGCCGCCAGACGGAGGCCGCGCTCAAACAGTTCCAGGCAGAGCACGGCATCCGCCAGACGGGCGCGCTCGGGCCGACGACCTACAGCGCGCTGCGCACGGCCTCGCCCCGCGGCGCGGGCGACCTCGGCCTGAGCGTCGACATCAGAGAGCGCGCCAGCCGCACGCGGCAGGCCGTCACGTCGCCCGTGTTAGGCGACTTCACCGTCACGTCAAGCTTCATGGACCCAGACGGCCACGGCTTCAAGCGCAACGGCGCTAACGCCATCTTCAGCAGCGACCCGCAGACCGTCGTCCGCATCCCGCCCGGCCGCGTCAACCTCGGCATCGACTATGTGACGCCCGACGGGCGGATTCGCAACTGGTTCGCCGGCACCGTCGAGCGCCTGACCTACGAGGCCAACGGCTACGGCCACCGCGCCGTCGTCCGCACCGACGTGACCTACCGCTTTCAGGGGCGCGACTACACCGTCTACGCGCACTACGCGCACGCGGCCGGCCCCTTCGGCGTGCGCGCGGGCGACCGCGTCACGCCGGGGCAGGACATCGGTCGGATGGGCAACACCGGCGCGAGTCAGGGCGCGCACGTCGACTTCCGCACCTGGATTCGGCTCGACGACGGCCGCGTCGTCGACGTCTCGCCCAACCTCCTCGTCGACCGGCGGCGTGACACGACGACGAACACGACCGGCGGCACCGAAGCGCCCATCGTCCGCCCGACGCGGCCCGAGACGCCGGACGAGTCCGCGGGCGGGCTGAGCCTCGGCGTCAACGAGCGTTACCGCGGCGCGCTCCTGCTGGCCGAGAGGCGGACGGGCATCGACGCGGCGGCGCTCGCAGGCGTCATCAACGCCGAGGCGTCGCAAGGTCAGAACGGCCGCTGGATCGCCGACTCTTACAACTCCGGCAGCGGCGCGCGCGGACTCACGCAGTTCCTCGCGAGCACCTGGGTCGGCCGCGCCACGACCGCGGGCACGTATCTCAACGAGGTGGCCGTCGAGCGCGGCTACGTCCGGCGCGACGAGCGCGGGCGATTCCTGGTCGTCAACCGGCAGGCGCTCCTCGACCTGCGGAACGATCCCACCGCTTCCATCGTCAGCGCCGCCGAGTACGGCCGCGAGAACCTCGCGAGCCTCGACCGCCGCGGGCTCGTGCCCGCCGGCCTGACCGACGACCAGCGCGCTCGCTACATGTACTACGCACACCACGAGGGCTTCGGCGGCGCGGTCAGGCTCCTGACCGACTCGCGCAGCGCGACGGAGGAGCAGGCGCGGCGCGTGCTCACGCTGAGGCTGGGCGCGCGCCGCGCGGCCGTGCTGGCGCGCGCGCACGACGGCTCCCACCGCGAAGCCTTCCGCGTGTGGACTGAGGGGGAGGCCCGCCGCCTCTTCCCCACGCAGGTCGCGCGCGGGGGCGCGGGGCAGCGCGTCATCGACCGCTACCTGGCCGACCACGGCGACTACGAGCACGCCTACCGCGCCTGGCTCGAAGACCACACGGCACGGCGCGTCCGGCCCGAGAACTACCGGAGGTGAGCCGCGCGATGACGACGGCGCGAACGCCGACCGCGCCCGGCCTCACACGCCCGCCGCGCGACCTGACGGCCGACGGCGACTCCTTCATCGAGGTTCGGCCGCCACGTCTTCTAAGAAAGCTTTGTAGGCGTCGGCCGGGAAGTGGCCGCGCGCGTTCCTCTCGACCAGCACGTCCTTGAAGTCCGTGCCGTGCCAGAGGACGAGCACGGCGACGTTCCCCTGCGCGTCGGGCGAGAAGGTGACGACGACGGCCGCAATCGGCTTCGCGCTCCGGTTGACGAGCGGGTAGACGACGCCGTCCATAATCTCCTTCACGTCGCCCGGCCGCGCCAGACCCTCCCGCACGAAGTTGACCACGGGGAGCGGGAAGCTCCTGACCCGCGCCGCGCGCGCGTAGGCCACCCTCGGATTCTTCACGCGCCGCGCCTGCAACTCCCTGTTCTGCGCGCGCGCGACGCCCGGCGGCAGGACGAGAAGGCAGACCAGCCACAGACATTTTCTCTTCATCGTTTTGTCGCGCGGACTCAGCCCTGCGAGAAGGTGCCCATCTGGCTGACGGCGTAGTCCTGCATGGCGAGCAGCTCGTCGAGGAGGTCGAGCATGCGAGCGGCGCTGCCCAGCTCGGCGCGTGCGCGTGCGCGCTGCGCCTCGTCGGGCGGGGCCGCGGCAGCGGCGGCGGACACTTCGAGTTGGGCGGGCGGGCGGCCGTCGTCATCGTCGGGCGACTCTTCGCCGTCGCCGCTTCGGCCGTCGCGCTCGCGGCGCATGAGATGCGCGAGGCGGAGCATCTGCGCCCGTTGCTTGTCGAGGAGATTGCGCATCATCGTGCGCCGCATGGTCGGCGTCATGTGCCGGAGCGCCTCGGCGTTGCCGGGCGGGGCCGCGAGCGCGCCGGCCATCGTCGGCTGGCGGTTGAGT
>DASVSK010000109.1:0-4204 GCA_036388135.1 Pyrinomonadaceae bacterium
ATGTTGACCGCGCGGAAGGTGTTCTCCAGGAGCTTCGCCGCCTCGGCCACGCGCGCCGAGGAGACGGCGTGGACGTCGCGGACGATGATGCCGTAGAGCGCCGCCGCCACCTCGGTCGAGTCGTCGGTGCAGCCGCCGACGACCTTGGGGATGTTGTCGGTGTGGAACTGCGGGTTGCCGGGGTCGACGCGCTCGGGCGAGAAGGCGAGCAGGAAGTCCTCGTCCAGCCTCAAGCCCTGCTCCTCGAACATCGGCAGCAGCACCTCGTCGGTCGTGCCGGGGTAGGTGGTGGATTCGAGGACGATGACCTGCCCGCGCCGCAGGCGCTTCTGTATCTCGCCCGCGGCGGCGAGGATGTAGGAGATGTCGGGCTCCTTCGTCTTCCTCAGGGGCGTGGGGACGCAGATGATGATGGCGTCGCAGGCCGCCAGCTCGTCGAAGTCCGTGGTGGCGTGGAGGCGTTCGGCCGAGACGACGTCGGCGAGCGTGCCGGAGGCGACGTCGCCGATGTAGCTCTCGCCGCGGTTAATCATCTCGGCCTTGCGCGCGTCGACCTCGAAGCCGACGGCGCGCAGCCCCTTGCGCGCGAACTCGACCGCCAGCGGCAGCCCCACGTAGCCCAACCCGATGACGCCCACGCGCGCCTGCCTGGCCTCGACGAGGCGACTGATTTCTTCTTTGACCATAAATATTTCCGGTTACCGCTTCAGCAATGACTTCGACTGGAATGAAGCCCGAGACAGAGAACGTGCGGCGGGGATGCGCAAAAGGACTCTGCACCAAAAGATAAAGACTAGGGAAGGCGCGCCGCGGCTGTCAAGCAGGGAAGCAGTAGACAGTAGTCAGTAGTCAGTAGTCAGTAGTCAGTAGAAGAGCCCTCAACGGCGAATCGTCCGAATGTAGGCGGCGACGTCAGCAGGGCGGAGCCTACTGACTACTGACTACTGACTACTGTCTACTTCATTCCGCCTTCACTTGACCCACTCGTCGGTGACGGCCGACTCGACCTTGACGGGGACGGCGCGGACGTACTCCTCGCCGGCGTCGCACATGGCCCTCTCGACCAGTTTGGAGAAGTCCTCCGCGCCGTCGGCCGGGCACTCGACGACGACCTCGTCGTGGACGACGTTGACCACGTGGGCGTCCGTCCCCTTCAGGCGGTCGTGCAGAAGCCTGAGCGCGCGCTTGATGATGTCGGCCGACGAGCCTTGGATGGGCGAGTTCTTGCCGTTGCGCTGGGCGAGCGAGGCGGCCTGCTTGTCTTCGGGGTCGAAGTTGAAGCGGAAGAGTCGCCCCGCCACGGTGCGCGGGGCGGTGCGCTCGCGGACGGCCTTGAAGCCGGCCTCGCGCAGCCACGCGTCGAGGTCGCGGTAGGTGGCGAAGTAGCGCTTGAGGAGGTCCTCGGCCTCCGTCTCCTTGAGCCCGGTGAGCAGGGCGAAGCGGCGAGCGCCGATGCCGTAGACGACGCCGAAGTTGAGCCGCTTGGCGAAGTCGCGCTGCTCCTTCGTCACGTCCTCGGCGCTGACGCCGAAGACCTGCGCGGCCGTCGTGCGGTGCAGGTCGGCGTGCGCCTTGAACGCCTCGACGAAGCCGGGGTCGTTGGTGAAGTCGGCGAGGATGCGCAGCTCTATCTGCGAGTAGTCGGCCACGACGAGCTTGCGCCCGGCGGGCGCGCGGAAGCAGCGGCGCATGTCGAAGGCGTGGGGTATCTGCTGGACGTTGGGGTCGGTCGAACTCATCCTCCCGGTGGGCGCGCCGATCTGGTGGAAGTGCGAGTGGATGCGGCCGGTCTGGCCGTTGACCGAGTCGAGCAGCGTCTCGCCGAACTTGAGCGTCTTCTGGAGCGTGCGGTAGTCGAGGATGCGGCGGACGACGGGGAACTCGAGCGCGAGCGGTTCGAGCTTCCAGTTGCGCGTCGAGTCGGGGATGCGCGAGGGGTCTGGCAGCACGCGCGTGAGCGCGCGCGTGAGCTGGACGTGCGAGTCGAGGTTGATGTCGCCGCGCGCGGGGCCGAAGAGCGACTGCTGGGCGGGCTCCTCGGCCAGCTCGTCCTGGAGCAGCTCGTGCAGCTCGTTGCGCTGCTTCTCGATCTCCTTGAGCTTGGCGCGCCAGCACTCCCGGTCGAGGTAAACGCCCGCCAGCTCCATCGCCGCGAGCGGCGCGACGCACTCGAACTCTAGCTGCGCGGTGCGCGTCAGCGCGTTGGCTCGCAGCGCCTCGACCAGCTTCGCGCGCAGGGGGAGCATGAGCTGCGCGTCGCGCGCGGCGTATTCGAGCTGCGCGGCGGAAAGCTCGCCCGCCCAGTTGCTCACCTGCTGCGTCTTGTCGACCGGCACGCTCAGGTAGCGCTCGGAGACGGAGGCGAGCGAGTGGCGGTCTTCCTGCTCGCCCGCGGAGATGAGCTGGCTGGCGAGCAGCGTGTCGAAGAGGCCGCCGCGCTCGACGGCGTCGCGGCTCTCGGCGCGCGAGTCGAACTCGCCCCCCAGCTCGACGCCGAGGTAGTGTGCTACCCACTTGGCGTCGAACTTCGCGTTGTGCGCGACCTTGACGGGGCGCACGGCGGCGAGCAGGCGGCGGAGCGGCGCGAGCGATTCGGCGTTCCTGCCGCGCTCCCTCCTGGCGGCGTCGCCGCCGCCGTCGCCCGTGAAGCGGTCGAGGTCGACGACGTAGACGGGCTCGCCCGGCGCGGCGAGCTGGACGAGGCGGACGCGCCCCTCGAAGGGCGAGAGCGAAGTGGTCTCGGTGTCGAAGCCGACCTCGGCCGCGCCGGCCAGCCGCCCGCAGGCGTCGGCCAGCTCCTGCGCGTCCTCGACGAGTCTGTATTCGGTTTCCTGCATCGGTCTCTCGCGCGGGACTCTCCGCGGCTTAACGGCAAAGCGCCGAAGGGATGGACGGACGCCCGTTCGCGTGTTTGACGGTGTGAGTAAGCTACCCGAAAAAAGTGATTATGTCATGTTGGGGGAAGTGGACGGTAGACGGTAGACGGTAGTCAGTAGTCAGTAGTCAGTAGAAAAAACTTCGCCAGTCGGACGGTTAGCATGAAATCGGCGGCGCGCGCCACGCGGGGCGCTACTGACTACTGACTACTGACTACCGTCTACTGCTCAGGGAAGCAGGACGTGCATGTAGTTGTTGTGGTCGTGGGTGGCGTGGACGAGGCCGGCGTCGACGAGTGGCGGGTCGTCCAGGTAGACGACGGCCGCGGGGTTCGTCTGACGGATGAGGTTGACCAGCTCGGTGGTCAGTTCGCGCGAGTAGTTCGGGGCGTAGGTGTTGGTCGGCTCGGGCTGGCCGTTGTTCGTCACGGGCCAGATGTCGACCTCGCGCCCGTCCTGGTGGTCGCTGCCGTGCCGGGCGAAGGGGCCGCCGCCGCGCAGGCTCAGGTCGGCGACGACGAGTTTGAGGTCGGGGTGGCGCTTGTTCCACTCGGCGGCGACCGCCCTGATGAGGTTGACCAGCTCGCGGCGGCCGTAGGCGCGCTCCGTCCGGCGGTCGAAGAGCACGTAGCCCGGCCCCTCGGCCGCGAGCTGCGCCGTGATGGCGGGGTCGTTGCCGGGGTTGGGCGGGCCGATGGGGAGCCTCTCGGGCGGGCTCATGGCGTCGTTGAGCAGGGTCTGCTGCCTGACTCTTATCTCTTCCAGTTTGGGCAGGTACGACGTGTTGTATTCCGACATCGGGGTGCCGGGCATGACACGGCGTTGCAGCTTGTCCACCGTCTCCTGATATTTCTGGTCCAGCGCCTCCGGGTCACTTTTCAGCACATCCTCCCAGATGTGAATAGCCTTCATGGTCTCCTGCCAGACCTTTCGGCGCGTCTTGTCGTCTATGCCCGGGCCGCTGGCGTACGCCTGCGCGATGTAGAGGTCGGCCAGGTCGCCGTGTACGTTGGCCACGTTCAGCTTGAAGTACCTGCCCTTCTCGTTTACCGCGCCGTCGAGGAGGCTTAGCAACTGTTCGTAGTGCGCGATGGCCGCCGGATAGTCCTTCCGCGCTTCGAACGTGTGCGCGAGGCTGTCGAGCGTGCCGACGGAGTTGAGCCCGACCCCGCCGTGGATCATGACCTCGGTCTGCAGGGCCGACTCGAAGAAGGCCGCGGCCTGTTCGTGGCGCTGGAGCCTGCGGTTGAGGTCGCCGAGGTTGTAGAAGACCCAGGCGCGGTTCTCGTGCCCCTCCCGGTCGTTCCCCGTCATGAGGTAAAGCTCGT
>DASVSK010000110.1:0-5455 GCA_036388135.1 Pyrinomonadaceae bacterium
CGGGCGAGTCGCCGGCCGCGACCTTGAAAAGAGACCCGCCGGCATCCGCCTCTTCATCCAGGGCCGTCTCGGCGCGGACGTGCGCGCGGCGCTGGCGCGAGATGCACTGGTTGACCGCGATGCGGTGGAGCCAGGACGAGACTTTCGCCTCGCCGCGGAAGCCTTGCAGGTTGCGGTAGGCCGCGATGAAGGTCTCCTGCGAGGCGTCGCGCGCGTCCTCGACGCTGCCGAGGATGCCGTAGGCCAGCGCGTAAATCTTGCGCTCCCAGCGGCGCACCACCTCGCCGAAGGCGTCGACGTCCCCCGCGAGCGCGCGCTCCACCAACTGCTCGTCAGTCGTCAAAGTCACCCCAACAATCAGAACGAGCCTCGCAATCCGAGCGCCCCGTCCCCACGTGCGCGCTCGGAGGTTTTGACGTCCGGCGGCCGCGGTTAGTCTGCAAATGTTTGAGGCGCGGCCGGGCACGCCGTCTTTACAAGTCGCACTCCCGCAGGGTCGCTTCCTCCAAGAAAATCAACGGGTTAAACGACGGCCAAATGTTGACAACACGCGCGCCGGTTCCGTACTATAACTTGAGTCCGCGGCCGCGAGTCCGGCCGCACACGTACTTCGGCTCTACCGCCGGCCCGCCTGATTTTAACCTTTCGGCCAACGTTTTCTCCTTCGATGCTGGAAAAACTTCCGCGCGTACGTCTGCTCTACATCGTCCTCGCGACGCTGCTCTTCGTCGGCCTCTTCCCGCTGGGGATGGCCGGGTGGATGCTCTCGGGGCGCAGCGCGACCGAGCTGCGCCAGATAGAGGGGCGCTACCAGGCGCAGCTCGTGCAGGAGAAGGCGCGGCAGATAGAGCTTTACGGGCAGCGCTACCGCGACGTGGTCACGGGGCTGGCGCGCGCCTTCGAGCTGACGGGCGGCGTCGGCGTGCTGGGCTTAACTGGGAGCGACGGGCGGTTGCAGAAGATGGTCGAGGGCGACCGCAACCTCGACGCGCTGGCGATCATGCCCGTGACGGGGACGCCGCACATCGCCTACAAGCCCGACGCCGTGACGCGCGACGAGGTGAACGCGCGCGTCAACGTCGCGCTCGCCGAGATGGCCGAGCCGGGCGTGCGCATACGCGGCCCGCACCTCATCCGTTCGAGCCAGGAAATGGCGCTCACCATCGCCGCGCCCGTCATGGGCGGCGCGGAGTCGGGCGAGGTCATCGCGGCGGTCGTCGCCGTCGTCTCGTTCCAGGAGGTCTTCGCCTCTGTGCAGCAGCCGGTCCCGATGAGCGAGCGGGAGCTGCTCGAACGCGGGATGCCGGTCATCTTCGTCGTCAACTCGGACGGCCGCGCGGTCGCGCACCCGGACGCGCGCGTCGCCTACGCCGAGCGCTCGATGATGGACTTGAAGGTCGTGCAGGAGTGGGGCGCGACGGGGCGGCAGGTCAAGTCGGCGCTCGCGCCCTTCAACGCCGAGCGCGACGGCGAGGAGGTGCGGATGCTCGGCGCGTACGCGACCGCGCGGCTCGACGAGGCCGCGCCGCTCGGCGTCATCGCCATCCAGGACGAGCACGCCGCGCTCCAGTCGGTGGCCGAGATGCGGCGGCAGACGCTCTACATCAGCATGCTCGCGGCCAGCTTCGCGCTGCTCATCGGCTTCCTCTTCGCCAAGCAGCTCACGCACCCGGTGAGGGAACTCGCCGCGGGCGCGCACCGCATCGCGGGCGGCGACTTCTCGCAGCGCATCGCCGTGCGCAGCCGCACGGAGCTGGGCGACCTGGGCGAGTCCTTCAACCTGATGACCGACCAGCTCCAGCACTACATCGAAGACCTGCGCCGCGCGGCCGAGGAGAACCGGCAGCTCTTCATCGGCACGGTCAAGGCGCTGGCCGCCGCCATCGACGGCAAAGACCCCTACACGCGCGGCCACTCCGAGCGCGTCGCGCGCTTCTCGCTCGCCATCGCCGAGCGGCTGGAGCTGCCCGAGGGCGAGATAGAAAAACTTCGCATCAGCGCGCTGCTCCACGACGTCGGCAAGATCGCCATCGAGGACAACATCCTGAAGAAGCCGGCGGCGCTCACCGACGAGGAGTTCGAGATCATGAAGGGTCACCCGCAAAAAGGGTACAAGATCATGTCTCAGATTCCGGCGATGAAAGACTTCCTGCCCGGCATGTACATGCACCACGAGATGATGGACGGCCGCGGCTACCCGCAGGGCCTGAAGGGCGACCAGATACCGATGCAGGCGCGCATCGTCTCGGTGGCCGACACCTTCGACGCGATGACGACCGACCGCCCCTACCAGAAGGGGATGAGCCTCGAAGCCGCGCTCGAACGCATCAAGACCTTCGTCGGGACGCGCTACGACGGCGCGGTCGTGCAGGCGCTCGTCGAGGCGTGCCAGGCCGGGCAGATAGCGCCCGGGCGCGTCAAGCTCTCGGCGCGTGCGAAGGAGTTGATGGCAGGCACGAGCTACACCAAGCCCGCGCCCCTCGCCCCGCGCGACAGCGGCGCGGCGACCGCCGTCTGAAAACCCGCCGAACCGAAACGCCCGCGCTCGGCCTCCCGGCACCGCGTCGCGGGCGGCTGACGGACCCGCCCTCCTCAACCCGTCTCGAACGCCCGAGTCCCGCCGGGCGCGGAGCAAACACGATGAAGAGAACCCCGGCCGCGATACTCATGACGCTCGCGCTGTGCGCCGCCGCCGCGGCGCAGTCGAAAGCGTCGGCCCCGGAATCGCCCCGCGCGAAGCACACCCCGTCGGTGGGCGGCTCAAAGTCCGCCGCCGACGTCGACGAGGTCGAGCGGCTGCTCGACCTCTGGGAGTTGGCGCAGGGCGGTGCCGCTCTCAATAACATCAGGACGCGAGTCGTGCGCGGCCACATCACGATGTCCGACTCGAATCTCAACGGCACCTTCGAGAAATACCTGAAGATTCCGCGCAAGGTTATGATGGTAGCCAACACGCCGCGCGGGCAGCTTATAGAAGCGTCGGACGGTGACCGTCGTTGGTTGCAGACGCCCTGGGGCGGGGCGATGTCCGCGGGCGACGGCGAAGAGGCGCTGGCGAGGGCGACCTCGGGCAGGGGCGGCGCGAAGTGGAGGGAGTATTTCTCGGCGGCGTCCGTGAAGGGGCGGGCGTTCTTAGACGGGCGGGAGGTGATCGTGCTCGCCGTCACGCCCCGCGGGCGCGCGCCGATGCTCTGGCACTTCGACGCGAGGACGGGACTACTGCGCAAGATTGCGTTCGTCAACCCCGTCGCCGGGAAGGGCGGTGAGCGACTGTTGGGCGTCTACTACGACAGCTACGCGACCGTGGACGGCGTGAAGGTGCCCGCGCTCTTCCGGCAGGTCTACACGAACTTCACCCTCACCTTCATGGTCACCGAGACCAGGCACAATGTGTTCATCGCCGACGCGCTCTTCCGCGACCCGAACGCCAGGTAGGCGGGCCCGCCCGACAACGTCAAACGACGGTAATTCAGATGAGCCGCCGCGCGCCTCCGACCGGAGGAGCGGCGGCTTTTGACTGCGCGCAGTTTTGTCCCGGCGCGCGTCTTGCGGTTATAATCAGAACTTTAAATCCGTCCGCGAATTTATAAAGGCAGTCGTCTATCGCATGGGACTTTTCTGGAGACGTAAAAAAGAGGATCGCTACATCACGCTCGGGCTCAACCAGCCGGGGGCGGAAGCCGCGCCGGGAGAGTCGGCCCCGGAATCCGGGCTGGAACCGCCCGCCGTCGCCGACGCGCAGCCGGGCGCGCCCGAGCCCTTAGCGATACCGCCCGCGCTGGAGCCCGTGCCGACCGGCGCGCAGCCCACGCCGGAGCCCGCCGCCCGGAGCGGCCTGACCGGCGTGCGTAAGGTCGAAGTCGTCGAGAGCCCGCCCCCCGCCCGCGCCGAGGCGGCCCCGCACGCGGCCGGGCAGCTTGAGCAGCAGACGTCTGCGCGCGAGCGGCAGAGCGTCCCGCCGCAGCCGCAGCGACCCGCGCCCGTGCGCGCGTCGTCCGCCTTCTCGTCTTCGTCAATCCTCGGGCTCAACCGGTCGGAGGCCGAGCTACAGGCCGAGATCGAGGCTTTAGAGGCGACTTACGCCGCGCGCTTCACGCGCGCCATCTCGGCCACACGCGAAACTCTCTCCGAGAAGATCGACAAGGTCTTCGAGAACCGCAAGCAGATAGACGCCGAGCTGCTCGACGAGCTTGAGGAGGCGCTCATCGCCGCCGACCTCGGCGTCCCGACGACGCTCGAAATTCTCGACAAGGTGCGGCGCGGCATCTCGCGCAAGGAGATCGGCGACCTCGACGCGCTCAAGGCGGCGCTCAAGGGTGAGCTGCTCGGCATCCTCCGCGAGTCGGCGGCCAGGGGCGTCGCCTCCGAGGAGGGCGTGGACGACTCCATCACGCCGTACGTCATCATGGTCGTCGGCGTCAACGGCGTCGGCAAGACGACGACCATCGGCAAGCTCGCGCAGCGCATCAAGGCCGAGGGCAACGACGTGCTCATCTGCGCCGCCGACACCTTCCGCGCCGCCGCCTCCGACCAGCTCGCCATCTGGGCCGAGCGCACCGGCGTCCCGCTCATCCAGCAGAAGTCGGGCACAGACCCGGCGGCCGTCCTCTTCGACGCGCTCAAGGCCGCGAAGGCGCGCAAGTCCGACGTGCTCATCGTCGACACGGCCGGGCGGCTCCACAACAAGTCGAACCTGATGGCCGAGCTGGAGAAGATGAAGCGCGTCGCGGGGCGCGAGGTCGAGGGCGCGCCGCACGAGACGCTGCTCGTCGTCGACGCCGTGACCGGGCAGAACGGCTTAGAACAGGCGCGACAGTTTTTGAAGACGGCCGGCGTCACGGGCATCGTGCTCACCAAGCTCGACGGCACGGCCAAGGGCGGCATTGCCGTCGCCATCTCGAAGGAGCTGGGGCTGCCCATCCGCTACGCCGGCATCGGCGAGAAGGTGGACGACCTCGTCGTCTTCGACCCCGAGCAGTACGTCAACGGACTCTTCGCTTAAAGTTTTTGACTCCCGACTCAGCCCCCCACGATAAAGAATTCGACGAGCGCATGATGGCGCGCGCGCTCGAACTGGCCGCGCGCGGGGCGGGGCAGGTGAGCCCGGGCCCGCTCGTCGGCTGCGTCATCGTCGACGGGCGCGGCGAGGTCGTCGGCGAGGGCTTCTACGTCTACGAGGTCGTGAAGCACGCCGAGACGCTGGCGCTCGAACAGGCGGGCGCGCGTGCGCGCGGCGCGACCGCCTACGTCACGCTTGAGCCGCACGCGCACACGGGGCGCACGCCGCCCTGCACGCGCGCGCTCCTCGGCGCGGGCGTGGCGCGCGTCGTCGCGCCCATCGAAGACCCGAACCCGCTCGTCTCGGGGCGCGGCTTCACGGAGCTGCGCGAGGCCGGCGTCGAGGTCGCGGTCGGGGTGCTCGCGCGCGAGGCCGCGCGGCTCAATGAGAAGTACG
>DASVSK010000111.1:0-3537 GCA_036388135.1 Pyrinomonadaceae bacterium
CCGGCCTCCGACCTCCGGCTTTTAAATCTGACATCCGCACTTCGTTTCAGTTATAATGTGTCGCGGGTGCCCTGCGACGGTTTCTCCCGACTTTTAGCGACACGCCGGAGCCCGAGTTCAAACGTCCTTATCTGCCGGTCGGAAAAAGCCTTTTATGTTTGAGCGATACACGGAGAAGGCGCGGAGAGTCATCTTTTTCGCGCGGTACGAAGCCTCTCAATTCGGCGCGCCCGCCATCGAGCCCGAGCACCTCCTCCTGGGGCTGATGCGCGAGGACAAGACGCTGACGGCGCGCTTCCTGGCGCGCGCGCAGACCTCGCTGGAAGCCATCCGCAAGGAGATCGAGGGGCGCGCGCCCCTGCGCGAGAAGATTTCCACCTCGGTCGAGCTGCCGCTCGCGCCCGAGACCAAGCGCGTCCTCGCCTTCGCCCACGAAGAGAGCGACCGCCTCCAGCACCGCCACATCGGCACCGAGCACCTCCTGCTGGGCCTCCTGCGCGAGGAGCGCTCGATGGCCGCGGAAATCCTCTACGAGCGGGGGCTGCGCCTGAACGCCGTCCGCGAGGAGGTCTCGCGCCAGTCGGGCACCGACCCGCGCGCGGCGCAGAAGAAGGAGACGCCGCACCTCGCCGAGTTCTCGCGCGACCTGACGGAGGACGCCGCCAACGACAAGCTCGACCCGCTCGTCGGCCGCGAGGCCGAGATAGAGCGCGTCGTCCAAATCCTGTGCCGCCGCACGAAGAACAACCCCGTCCTCATCGGCGAGCCCGGCGTGGGGAAGACCGCCATCGTCGAGGGGCTCGCGCAGCGCATCGTCCGCGGCGAGGTGCCGTCGTTCCTGGAGAACAAGCGCATACTTTCGCTCGACCTCTCGCTCATCGTCGCGGGCACCAAGTACCGCGGCCAGTTCGAGGAGCGGCTCAAGCAGATCATGCGCGAGCTGATCGAGAACCCGCAGTACGTCGTCTTCATCGACGAGCTGCACACGCTCGTCGGCGCGGGCAGCGCCGAGGGCTCGCTCGACGCGGCCAACATCCTCAAGCCCGCCCTCTCGCGCGGCGAGATACAGTGCATCGGCGCGACCACGCCCGCCGAGTTCCGCAAGTCGATTGAGAAAGACCGCTCGCTGGAGCGCCGCTTCCAGGCCGTCAAGGTGCCGCCGCCCTCGGAGGAGGAGGCCGTCTCCATCCTCGACGGCGTGCGCGAACGCTACGAGGCGTTCCACCAGGTGCGCTACACCGACGAGGCCATCGAGGCGGCCGTCTACCAGTCGAACCGCTACATCCCCGACCGCTTCCTGCCCGACAAGGCCATCGACGTCATCGACGAGGCCGGCGCGCGCGTCAAGCTGCGCGCGCGGCGCGACGCGCCGCCGCGCCCGCCCGCCTACGACGAGCGCGACCGCGGCGGCTACTTCCGCGCGGCGCTGCCCGCCCCGGCGCTCGCCGAGGAGGAGGAGCTCATCATGTCGGTCGAGGTCACGCGCGACGACGTCGAGGACGTCATCGCGCGCTGGACGGGCATCCCCATCACCTCGCTCAAGGAGGAGGAGACGCAGAAGCTGCTCCGCATCGAGGAGGAGCTGCGCGGCCGCGTCATCGCGCAGCGCCCGGCCATCTCGGCGCTGGCGCGCTCGATCCGGCGCTCGCGCGCGGGGCTCAAGAACCCGCACCGCCCCGTCGGCTCGTTCCTCTTCCTAGGGCCCACCGGCGTCGGCAAGACGGAGGTCGCGCGAAGCTTGGCCGAGTTCCTCTTCGGCTCCGAGCGCTCGATGATCCGCTTCGACATGTCGGAGTTCATGGAGAAGCACTCGGTCTCGAAGCTCATCGGGAGCCCGCCGGGCTACGTCGGCCACGAGGAGGGCGGGCAGCTCACCGAGCGCATCAAGCGCTCGCCCTACAGCGTGCTCCTCTTCGACGAGATAGAGAAGGCCCACCCGGACGTCTTCAACATCCTGCTCCAGGTCTTCGAGGACGGCATCCTGACCGACGCCCTGGGCAACACCGTCGACTTCAAGAACGCCATCATCATCATGACCTCCAACATCGGGGCGCGCTACATCCAGAAGAAGGGCGCGATGGGCTTCCAGGCCAGCCCCGACGCCTCGCGCGACAAGATGGAGGAGATGGTGATGAACGAGGTGCGCCACACCTTCAACCCCGAGTTCATCAACCGCCTCGACGAGATCATCATCTTCGACCAGTTGCTCGACGAAGAGCTGGTCGAGATCGTCGGCCTCCAGGTCGACCAGCTCAACAGGACGCTCTCGCGCCGCGGCCTCGAAGTCCGCCTGACCGCCGAGGCCAAGCGCTGGATCGTCGACAAGACGTGCGCCGACCGCTCCTACGGCGCGCGCCCGCTGCGCCGCGCGCTCCAGAAGTACGTCGAAGACCCGCTCTCCGAGGCGCTCATCCAGGGGACTTTGGGCGGCGCGGCGCTCGTCGAGGTCTACCCCGAGGGGAACGAGCTCAGCTACCGTCCCGCCGTGGTCGAGGAGCCGGGCGACGCGCTGTTAATTCACTAAAAACGGTGAATTAACAAGGCGAAAGGCGAAAGGCGAACTTCAAAAGGCAAAAGTGAGAGGCACGGGGCCGCGCCCCGTCGCTTTCACCTTTGCCTTTTGCCTTTTGAAGTTTGCCTTTTGCCTTGTATAATGCGCCACTTTGCGGGGTTCGTGCGGCTGGCAACTGTAGGGCGTTCGGGGCGAATCCAAGTTTCGCCTGTTCTAATTCCTGACGCCTGAAGACGGGGCCCGCGGCCGCCCGCGCCGTTCCGGTAGAAAATCTCGAAAAAGTTTTTCTCTATTAAAGTCTCCCGAACTCATTCGACCGTAATACAAGAGGCGAAAAACTAACTTTATGCGAATTCGCGCGCCCTGGATTTATCTCGCGGCGGCCCTCGTGGGCTGCCTCACGCTCCTCTCGATGACGCACCCGTCCTTGAGCGCGAGCGCGCAGGAGCCGGCGGCCGCGCCCGCGCCGCAGCAGCAGGAGCGGAGGCTCGTCGAGGACGTGCAGGTCGAGGAGAACCGCCGCCTGCGCGACGAGGACGTGCTCTACCACGTGCAGACGCGCCCCGGCGACGTCTACAACCCCGAGCAGATCAAGCGCGACCTCCAGGCGCTCCTCAACCTCCCCTTCTTCGACAAGACCGAGACGCGCGTCGCCACGCAGGACGGCCCGCGCGGCGGCGTCGTCATCGTCTTCTACGTCAGGGAGCTGCCCGTCATCCGCGAGCTGACCTTCAAGGGCCTGTCGAGCGTGGGCGAGGCCGACGTCCTCAAGGAGTTCCGCGAGCAGCGCGTCGGCATCACCCGGGAGGCGACCTACGACCCGGTCAAGGTCAACACCGCGCGCCGCGTCATCCGCGAGCTGCTCTCGCAGCACGGCCACCCGAACGCCGTCATCACCCCCGACGTCGAGGAGGTCTCGCAGACCTCCGTCTCGCTCACCTTCAACGTCGACGAGGGCGACCGCGTCCGCGTCGTCGACATCCAGTTCGAGGGCAACCAGCGCTTCTCCGACGGCGAGCTGCGCG
>DASVSK010000112.1:0-1572 GCA_036388135.1 Pyrinomonadaceae bacterium
CTCGCCTTCGCCCGCGACGCGCTCGCAGAGGGCGCGCAGGTCGCCGCCCAGGGCCTCGGCCGCGGGCAGGCGCTCGCCGTCCGCGAAGACGCCGACGGCGGCCGTCTCCCCCGCCGAGGTCGTCGCGGGGAGCGCGTCGCCGAGTTCTACCAGGAGGGTCGTCTGTTCGCGCATCGTGAGCTTCTTTTCGAGTCCGGGTTTGTTTCGCCTGTCGCGCGACGAGTATAATTCAAACCAACGGCACAGCCCTAACAGCGAGCGGTTTCGCCGAAGCCGCCGCCCGACGGACACACTCCCGAAAATTTTCAAGGAAGGGATTTTCACAACGATGGCACTCATCCGCGCACGCGCGCGCCGCCTCGCGCTCGCACTCCTCTTCGCGCTGCTCGCGACGCAGCACGCGCCGCTCGCGCAGCAGGGCGCGCGCGCCGCCTGCACGGTGCGCGTGACGCTCCTTCAGGTCAACGACGTCTACCGCTTCACGCCGGCCGACCGCGGCGCGCGCGGCGGCCTGGCGCGCGTCTCGACGCTGCGCAAGCGCATCATGCAGGAGTCGCCCAACGCGCTCTTCCTGCTCTCGGGCGACACCATCTCGCCCTCGGTCGAGTCGATCACCTACAAGGGCCAGCAGATGATAGACGCGTGGAACCAGGCCGGGCTCGACTACTCGGTCTTCGGCAACCACGAGTTCGACTACGGCGACGAGGTGCTGTTGCAGCGGATGAAGGAGTCGAAGTTCAAGTGGCTCGGGGCGAACGTCGTCGACACGAAGACGGGCAAGACCTTCGGCGGCACGCCCGCCTTCGAGGTGCGCGAGTTCGGCGGCGTGCGCGTGGGCATCCTCGGGCTCGTGCTGCCCGAGACGAAGACGACCTCGAAGCCCGGCCCGACCACCGAGTTCCGCGACCCCTGCGAGACGGCGCGCGCCGTCATCCCCCGGATGCGCGCGGCCGGCGCGCAGGCCATCGTCGCGCTCACGCACCTCTCGCTCGAACAGGACAAGCGGCTCGCGCGCTGCGCCGAGGGGATCGACGTCATCATCGGCGGGCACGAGCACTCGCTCCTGCAATCGTCCTCGGGCGGCACGCCCATCTTCAAGATGACGGCGGACGCGCGCGAACTGGGGCGCATCGACCTCAACATCGACCCGGCCACGGGCAAGGTCGAGTCAATCGACTGGCAGATTATCCCGGTCACCGACGCGGTAGAGGACGACCCGGCGTTTGCGCCCGTCGTGGAGAAGTACGCGAAACTGACGGCGGAGCTTTCCGCCCCCGTCGGCCGCACCGCCGTCCCGCTCGACGCGCGCAGCGCCACCAGCCGCACGGAGGAGACGAACATCGCGAGCTTCATCGCCGACGCCTTCCGCCGCGCGGCGGGCGCGGACGTCGCGCTCGTCAACGGCGGCTCCATCCGCGCCGACGACGTCCTGCCCGCGGGCGACCTCACCGTGCGCGACGTGCTCTCGATACTCCCCTTCGGCAACGACCTCGCCGTCATCGAGGTGACGGGCGAGGTGCTGCTACAGGCGCTCGAACACGGCGTGAGCCTGACGGGCCCCGGCGCGGAGCC
>DASVSK010000113.1:0-4603 GCA_036388135.1 Pyrinomonadaceae bacterium
GCAGCCGCCGCTCCTCCCTGCGCAAATACTCCTGGCTCTCGCCCGCGCCGCCCGCCCGCGCCGCCGCGCCGCCGCCGGCCGCCGCCTGCGCCCCGCCCGCGGCCGGCGCGCCGGGCACGCGGATGTCGGTCAACTGTTCGAGCGAGCCGCCTTCGAGCGACATGACGTAGAGGTTACTCTGGCGCGTGAAGTAGACGCGCCGCTGGTCGCGCGTGAAGTGCGCGTTCGACTCCGCCTCGACGGTGCGCGTCAGTTGACGCCGCTCGCCCCTCTCGTGGTCGTAGAGGAAGACGTCGCCCTCGTCCGTGAAGACCGTCAGACGCTTGTCCTTCGACAGCTCGCCGCCCGCGGGCGGTGCCTGCCGCGCCTCCGCCTCCGTCAGCTTGCGCAACCCCGCGCCGTCAGCGCCGACGACGTAAAGGTCCGTCTCCTTCAGCCGCGGCTCGCCCGCGCGCTTCCAGCGGAAGAAGACGCGGCGGCTGTCCTGCGACCAGTAGACGCCCGAGGGCGCGTGGCCGACGAGGTCGGGCCCGCGCATGATGCTGTCGACCGTCAGCTCGAACGGCCTCGCGGGGCGCGCCTGCTGCTGCGGCTGCCGCGCCCAGGCCTGCTGGGAGAGCAGCGCGACGACGACCGCGCACGACGCGGCGGCGCGTCTGAGATTTTGTGCTCGCATTAAAGTCCTCGTCTGAAGTCTTCGGCCGCGGGCGCGGGGCCTCGCGGCGCTGTACGCACCCCGGCGCGGCGGTATAATTCCCCTCCGTGCGCGGCGCGAAGGTCACGAACGTTTGAAGGGGGGCTTTGAAGGTGAAAGAGCGGCGGGATGATACAACAAAACCCGGGGACGAGTCGCGACCGACGCGCGAGCCCGGGCGCTACTACTACGACGACGCCACCGGCTACGAGCCTTACAGGCCGGAAGAGGAAGAGGACGAGGAGCCCGAAGGCGGGGGCCGCGCCCGCGTCGACAACCCGTCCCCCTCTTAAAGCGGCCGAGGGCTAACGCTTCCCGCGGCGGATGTTGAGCCTGCGCCTGTCGGAGAGCGTGTACGTGTCGCGCTTGCGCTGCTCGCCGCTGTACTCGCCGTCCTCGTAGCGGGGGCAGTCGCAGCGCTCCCCGCCCTCCGGCGCGAAAGAGCAACCGCCCGCGATGGTGTGTTGCCCCTGTGAATGCCCGCAGTTCCAGCAGGTCCTGTCGTTCATGTCGCCCGCCTTTCAAGCGATTGAGGGATTTGTCCGGCGGCTCACCGGTTCATTCGCACGATGAACCGATGAGCCGCCGAGTCAACGAATCAACTCTCACGACTCCTTCTTCGGACGCCGGTTGGCGGCCAGGACGCGCTTGCGCAGCCGGATGGACTTCGGCGTGACCTCGACCAGCTCGTCGTCCGAGATGAATTCGAGCGACTGTTCGAGCGAGAGGTCTTTGACGGGGACGAGCCGCATCGCCTCGTCGGCGCTGGCGGCGCGCATGTTCGTCAGCTTCTTCTCGCGCACGATGTTGACGTCGAGGTCGACCGAGCGCGCGTTCTCGCCGACGATCATCCCCTCGTAGACGCGCGTCGTCGGCCGGATGAACATCGACCCGCGCTCCTGTAGATTGTAGAGCGCGTAGGTCGTCGCCTCGCCCGAGCGGTCGGCGACGAGCGACCCCGTAGAGCGCCCGCGCATCGCGCCCTGCCACTCGCCCCAGCGCAGGAAGATGGTGTTCAAGAGCCCCGTCCCCTTCGTCTCCGTCAGGAACTCGCCGCGGAACCCGATGAGCCCGCGCGAGGGCGTCTCGAATTCGAGCCGGACGCGCCCCGTGCCGTGGTTGACCATCTTCGTCATCTGCCCCTTGCGCCGCCCCATCGCCTCCGTCACGACGCCGATGAACTCCTCGGGGCAGTCGATGACGACCTGCTCGATGGGCTCAAGGGTCTTCCCGCCCTCCGACCGCGTGATGACCTCGGGCTTCGAGACCTGTAGCTCGTAGCCCTCGCGCCGCATCATCTCGATGAGGATGGAGAGCTGCAACTCGCCGCGCCCCGAGACCTTGAACTGGTCGGGCGACTCGGTCTCGGCGACGCGGATGGCGACGTTGCTCAGAAGCTCGCGGTCGAGCCGCTCCTTGAGCTGGCGCGAGGTGACGTACTTCCCTTCCGTCCCCGCGAACGGCGAGTTGTTGACGCCGAAGATCATCGAGATGGTCGGCTCGTCGACGGCGATGACGGGCAGCGGGCGCGGGTTGTCGGCGCTCGTCACCGTCTCGCCGATCTCGATGCCCTCGATGCCGGCGAGCGCGACTATCTCGCCGAAGCCCGCGCGCGGGATGGAGTCGCGCTTCAGCCCCTCGAACGCGTAAAGCTCCTTGACGCGAATCTTCTCCACCGTCTTGTCGCGCCGCACGACCGCCACCGTCTCGCCCTGCGCGATCTCGCCGGAGAAGATGCGCCCGATGGCGAGGCGGCCGATGTACTCGTTGTAGTCGAGGTTCGCCACCAGCAGTTGCAGCGCGTCGTCGCGCACCTCGCGCGGCGGCGGGATGGCGCGCACGATCTCCTCGAAGAGCGGGCGCAGGCTGCGCGAGTCGTCGGCCAGCTCCTTCTTCGCCACGCCGTCGCGCGCCACCGCGTAGAGCACCGGGAAGTCGATCTGCTCGTCGGTCGCGTCGAGGTCGATGAAGAGGTCGTAGATGTCGTTGACGACCTCCTCGGGGCGCGCGTCCTGTCGGTCGATCTTGTTGACGACGACGATGGCCGGCAGCCGCGCCTCCAGAGCCTTCCTCAGCACGAAGCGCGTCTGCGGCAGCGGCCCCTCGGCCGCGTCCACCAGCAGCATCACGCCGTCGACCATCTTGAGCACGCGCTCGACCTCGCCGCCGAAGTCGGCGTGCCCCGGCGTGTCGAGGATGTTGATCTTCACGCCGCCGAAACGGACGGACGTGTTCTTCGCCATGATGGTGATGCCGCGCTCGCGCTCCAGGTCCATCGAGTCCATCACGCGCTCGGCGTGCTGCTCGTTCTCGCGCCACGTGCCCGACTGGTTGAGCATCGCGTCCACCAGCGTCGTCTTCCCGTGGTCGACGTGCGCGATGATGGCGATGTTGCGTATGTCTTCTCTCTCTTTGTGCATGATATGTCGCCGCGGTTTGCGCGCCCTCGCGCGCGGACTCCCCCGCCGCCCCCTGTCTAAAATTTCGGGCTGAATTTAAAAGGAAATTGTAACTTGACCCGCCGCCGCCTGTCACCCGAGGCGGCCGCCCGAAGGCCGGCCGAGCGCGCCCGTCTGCCGGAGCGCCTCGTAGAGCACGACGGCGACGGAGGTGGCGAGGTTGAGGCTGCGCACGCGCGGGTTCGCCATCGGGATCGCCAGGCAGCGCTCCCTGTTCGCGCGCAGGAGCCCTTCGGGCAGCCCGCGCGTCTCGGGGCCGAAGACGAGGCAGTCGCCGTCGGCGAACCGCCACTCGGCGTAAGAGGTCTCGGCCTTCGTCGTCAGGTAGAGGAGGCGCGCGCCTCGGAGCGCGAGCCCCAGGGCTTCGAGGTCGCGGTGCCGGTGCAGCTCGACCTCGGGCCAGTAGTCGAGCCCCGCGCGCCGCACGGCGCGGTCGTCGAGGTGGAAGCCCGTCACGCCGACGACGTGCAGCGGCGTGCGCGTCGCCGCGCACAGGCGCGCGACGTTCCCCGTGTTGGGAGGTATCTCCGGCTCGACGAGCGCGACGTGGAACATGAGAGGCACCCGGCGGTCGGCACTCGGCACCAAGCTCTCGGCTTTCGGCCCGCCGCCTTTAACTTTCGACTTCAAGACTAAGGACTCGCCCCGTTCGTCTGACTCGCGTGATGGGGCGGCGGGCGCGTGCGCGTGAAGCGTTCGCGTCCCGGGGCGAAGCCGAAGGCTTGATACCGACCGCCGAAAATAATTTGGACGGCGCGCATCGGATGCAGCCGCCGTCCTGAATTAACGCCCTCGCGGGCGAAGAGTGTTGTGTGCGCCGTTGAAGGTTGCGCGTACGCCCCCTGGCTAAACTACTTCTTCTTGGAGCCGCCCTTCTTGGAGCCGCCCTTCGAGCCGCCGCCGCCCTTCGAGCCGCCGCCGCCGCCGCCGCCCTTTTTGCTACCACCCGACTTCTTTGATGTTGCCATAAGCTGTACCTGCTCCTTTTCTGGTTTGCTGTTCCTCACCACAAGATGCTGTGTCAATTTTCTTCTTGTGGCCTAGACTGAAAAGCGCACAACATGTTGGGATTTATAAACAGATTAAAAAAGGATGTCAATAACTTAATTCAATCGCGGCGAAAAAAAATCGCGCGCGTCTCAGAGATGTTCACTCCGAGACGCGCGCGATTGAGTCGCGTCTGTCGTTCGGCTTCGCCGCGGCCACTCTCGCGCGCGCGGCGCGAGGCGGCGTCGCGTCACCACCTGTAGAAGGGAGTGAAGACCCAGCCGTCGTGGTGGTCGATGCCGTAGTAGGTCACTATCGAGTCGCGCCGGCTGCGGCTCACGACGCCGATGAAGGGGCCGTTGCTTGAGAGCGAGCCGTCCTCGTCGCCTCCGTCGCCGCCGCAGTCCGAGCCGAGCCCGGTGACGATGCCCGTGACGCGCGGCAGCGGGATGCCCTGGAGCGC
>DASVSK010000114.1:0-6860 GCA_036388135.1 Pyrinomonadaceae bacterium
GAAGGGGGCCGCCCCGTTCGGCGACTCGAAGGGGTAGTGTTGCATAAAATATTCCGGCTACAATCACCAGCGGCCGTTGGCATCTCAACACCTCGACATCCGGCCGTAGCCGGGAATTTATGCAACACTACCCGCCCGAGAGTCCTTCCCGCCTCAGAGCAATTCCGGCGGCAAAAACCGCCCGCCTCTTATCCCGACCTCAGAAGAAGAGCGTGTAGAGCAGGCGGTTAGGCGAGCCCGTGCCCGGGTTGGTGACGCGGCCGGTCGTCGCGTTGTTGTAGAGGGCGTTGCGCACCGTGGCCGGCGACGCGCCGGGGTTGGCTTGCAGGTAGAGCGCGGCCGCGCCCGCGACGTGCGCCGTCGCCATCGAGGTGCCCGAGATGGTGTTCGTCGCCGTGTTCGAGGTGTGCCACGCCGAGGTTATCGAGGAGCCGGGCGCGAACAGGTCGAGGCACGTGCCGTAGCTTGAGTAAGAGGCGCGCGCGTCGGTCGAGGTGGTCGCGCCGACCGTGACGGCGGCGGCCACGCGCGCGGGCGACGCGTTGCAGGCGTCGGCGTTGGAGCCCCCGGCCGAGACGGCGTAGGTGACCCCGGAGTTGATCGAGTTCTGCACGGCGGTGTCGAGCGCGGACGAGGGCGCGCCGCCGAGGCTCATGTTGGCGACCGCCGGGAGGACGCGGTTCTGCGTCACCCAGTTGACGCCCGCGATCACGCCCGAGGTAGAGCCGGACCCCGAACAGTTCAGGACGCGCACGGCGCGCAGTTGGACGCCCTTGGCGACGCCGTAGGTCGAGCCGCCGACCGTCCCGGCGATGTGCGTCCCGTGGCCGTTGCAGTCCTGGCCGTTCTGCCCGTCGCCGACGGCGTCGAAGGAGACGGCGGCCCGCCCGCCGAACTGCGCGTGCGCGGTGCGGATGCCGGTGTCGATGATGTAGGCGCGGACGTTCGCGCCCGTCCAGTTGTAGGTGTAAGTCCCGCTCAGGGGCAGGCTCCGCTGGTCGATGCGGTCGAGGCCCCAGGGGGCGCTGGTCTGCACGGCCTGGGCGTGCATCACGCCGTCCTCCTCGACGAAGGCGACGCGCGGGTCTTCGCTCAAAGCCAAAGCCTCCTCCTCAGACATCTCGGCCGCATAGCCGTTGAGCGCATGCTCGAACACCCTCTCGACGCGGCCGCCGTAGACGGAGCCCAGAAGGTCGGCCACCTGCCTCGCCTGTGAGAAACGCCCCCGCAGTCCCGCCGCCGTGTCGTCGAGGACGACGATATACTTGCCCCTGATGGCGGCGGCCCCTGCGCGGCGGAACTTCTGCCCGCCCCGTGCGACGTGGGCGGACGTACGGGCACCCGTCACTTCGGCCGCGGGCGAAGCCGCGAGAGTGAGGACGAAGGCGACTGACAGCCAGAATATCTTTCTCATGTTCCCTCCAAGAGTTTGAACGGTTAAGGCTGAACGGCGTGCGCTCTAACCCGCTGTGAGATTCGGGGCGTGGGCAAGGAGCAGTGAGAGCCGTGCGCGCCTGCGTCCGGCTCTCCGGCTGCAACCCTTTCCCGTTCGTGACGCGCGGGCCGCACCCACACGGGGCGGGCCCGAGGGACAGATAGAGGGGGCAAGGCTTTGAGAGAGTAGAAGAGTCAGCCGGCGCGGGCTAATTTCTACCGGTGAGGGCAAGCAATATAGCAGTTTTTACTCGGGGCGAAATAGTTTATGAGGTAGACGCACGGGAGTGTGGTCTCGACGACTTCTGGCGGCGGCGACGTGTTACACGGCGCAATGCCTCCCGCCTCGAAGCAATTCCTGCGACACAACCGTGTCGTCGGGCGTCGGGTGCGCGCCGCCGTCAGGCGTACGCGGCGGCAACGGCGTCAATCTCGATCAGGAACCCGTGGTGCAGCTCCCCCGTCGGAATCACGGCGCGGGCCGGCCGGTGCTCGCCCATCACCCGCGCGTAAACTTCGTTCACCCTGTCCCACAGGCCGATGTCCGAGATGTAGACCGTCATCTTCAGCACGCGGCTCAGGTCGCTGCCCGCCGCCTTCAGGATTTCGCCCACATTCCTGAGCGCCTGCTCCGTCTGCTCCTCGATGGAGCCGAGCCTCTGCTCGCCGGTTCGCGGGTCGATGGCGAGTTGCCCCGCGACGAAAACCAGCCCGTTGTAGACGACAGCCTGTGAGTAGTGCCCCGCCGGTGTCGGAGCGTCCTGCGTGTTTACGGTTGTGATTTTCATAGGGTGTTATGAAGGCACGTCTGCGGGCAACTCGAAGGAGCCGTCGGGCAGACAGGGGAAATCGACTATTGCCGTAACCGCCGACATCGGCAGCGGGCCGTAGACGTGTGGGAAGAGGTCGGAGCCGCCCTCCAGGTTCTCGTCGACCACCTCACACCCGACACGGTCTCGGTCAATCTCAAGGAGCACGAGGTCAGAACGGCCGTGGAAGTTGGCGTTCGCGACGCGTGTGAGTTGGCGTGCGTACGAGCAGTGAATGAAGCCGTCGCGGCCGAAGGCGGCGGCCACGTAAGTGCCCGAGCGCAGGGCCTCATCCGCTTCCGCCCGCGACGTGATGTGGAAGATTGGCGTCATCGCATCAGCTCCGTCTGACATCGGGCATCACGCGCGCCCCCGTCGAAGTTACATGACCGAACGGTAGCCACATCAGGCCGTGACGGCGGCACCGGCTTAGACGATGTATTCTCCCGCGCGGGCTATGGCCTGTAAAGCCTTGCCGTAGAAGTCCTCGCCCCCGAAGTTTCCCGACTTGAGAACCACCGGCAGGCGGAACTCTCCGAGCGAGAGGCAGAGCGGGACGCCGGGCTCGATGTTCTTTCCGACCCGCAGCGCGCCGAGTTTTAAATGACGACAGAGGGCCCCGGAGGTCTCGCCCCCCGCGACGACCAGCCCCCCGACGGGCTGACCTTCGAGCACCCTCAGCACCAGACCCGCCAGAGAGTCGGAGACGGCTTCGCCGAGTTCGCGCGCGGTCATGCCTCTGCCCGCCGCCCAGTCCTGCGCCGCCCGCACGTCGTCGGGCGCACCGGAGGTGGTCAACAGGCAGTCCCGGCCGCGGGCCACTTCTTTTTGAAGACGCGTGACGAGCGCAGCCCGGTCGAAGTCGTCACCCAGAAGCTCCATCGGCTGCACGTGGCTGATTGAAGCCCCCTGGCCGGAGAACCACTCATTCTGCCGGCGCGTGGCCTCGGAACAACTGCCGGCGACGACGAGGCTTCCGGCGGCGCGCGCCGCCGCATCCGGCGGCACAGGGCGCGGCGCGTCGACTTCGCCAATCAGCCCGCGTTCGCGCCAGATGCGGGGCAGCCACCTCCCGAAGCCCGAGCCGCCGCTGACCAGCCGCAGCCCCTCGGCCGCGCGGCATATCGACTCCAGGTGGCGCTCGCTCAGACAGTCTACGAGCGCGACCGCAACGCCTTCCCGTCGTAACTCCTGAAAGCGTTCTTTGAGCCTCCCGTCCCCGGCCTCGACGTCGGCGTATGACGCCAGCCCCACTCTCCGCCGCGTCTGCCGGCCGAGGAGGTCGACGAGGTTCGGGTTAGTCATCGGCGTGAGCGGGTGTTGGCGCATGGGCGAGTCGCTTAGAAGCCGCCCGTGGACGAAGTGGTAGCCCTGGTAGGTCGTGCGCCCGTTGACGGGCAGCGCCGGCACCGCGACGGTGAAGTCTTCCGCCAGCTCGTCGAGCGCCGCGTCTATCGAAGGGCCGATGTTGCCCTCGGGGGTGGAGTCGAAGGTGCTGCAATATTTTATCTGGAAGAGGCGGGGTCGCCGCGCCTGCAAAATCCTGATGGCCGCGCGCGTCCGTTCGTAGGCGGCGGCCGGCGCGACGTTGCGCGTCCCCTCGGCCATGACGACCGCCTGATAGCCCTCGCTCCACTCCAGAAACTGTTCGTCCGTGGGCAGGTCTATGACGAGAAGGGTGCGGACGTCGTGCTCGGCCAGCATCCCGGCGAGGTCGCTGGCCCCCGTGTCGTCGTCCGCCACGGCTGCGAACAATAGTCTGTCCATCGTTGTGTCGAATCGGGGCGCGACCGCGCGGGACGGGCTAGGCCCCGCGGCGTAGGTCGAACGCACCGCGGATGGCCTCAAGGCTGGTGTGCAGACTCGACAGGACGGGCACGCCGGTGCGGCCGGCGAGCTTCGGCAGGACGCGGGCCATGGAGACCTGCGCGAGCACGATGACGGACACGCCCCGCGCTTCGAGCCGCGAGACGGCGTCGAGCAGCAGCTCGTCGTGGCGCTCGGCGTCGTTCGAGAGCAACGCGTCGTAAGCCCCTTCGGCGACCTCCTCGACGATCTCTATCGCCGCCCCGACCTCCTCGGCGGCGTCCGAGAGCAGCTTCCGGGTCGGGCGCAGCGTGGGCGGGAAGGTGGCGGCGACGCCGACCCGCCCGCCCGCGCGCGCCGCCATGCGGGCCATCGGGTAGTCTATCTTCAGCACCGGGAACCCGAAGCGTTCGGAGACCCCCGCCGCCATCTCCTTCGACACCGAAGAGCAGGTGATCATGGCCGCCTCCGCGCCGTAAGTCTCGGCGGCCGTCTTCACCATGTCGGTCAGCCTCCCCTGCGCGGTGTCGTGGTCTCCGGCCGCCAGCAGGCGCAGCAGGCCGTCGTCGAGCAGGTTGGTGACCTCAAGCTCCGGGGCGGCCTCCGCGTAGAACTGCATCAGCGGGCCGATGGCCGCCGGCGACGTGTGGACGAAGGCTACCTTCCTTTTTTCCATGACGAAACTGCGAGACCCGGAAGTCGTTCGATTGAGCGCGCTTCTAAAAGGGATGTGGCCGGGCGGCAGACATCATACAGCAGAGGCCCGTTATACGTAACCGCCCCGCCGAGGGCCGACGCGGGGCGGCGACCTTTTTGACTTCTCACGGACTTTATGATTTTCTATCCGCGCTTGCACCACCTTGAAAGACCTTCGCTACCAATGAAAAGAATTCTCCACACGTTCTGTCTCGTGGGGGCTCTCTGCGCCCTCTTCGCCGCCGCCGGCTGCCAGTCGGGCGGTCAGGGCGGCGGCCCGAAGGGCGGCTCCGCCAAGCGGGTCGGCGTCACCCTGCTCACGCGCGAGCACGAGTTCTACCGCGAGCTTGAGGCGGGCCTGCGCGAGGCGGCCGGGAAGGCCGGGTACGAGGTCATCGTCACCTCCGGCGACTTCGACCTCGCCAAGCAGCAGTCGCAGATAGAGAACTTCGTCGTCCAGCGCGTTGACGCCATCGTCGTCTGCCCGGCCGACTCGAAGGGCATCGGGCCGGCCATCGACCAGGCGAACCAGGCCGGCATCCCCGTCTTCACGGCCGACATCAAGGCGCAGGGCGGCAAGGTCGTCTCGCACATCGCCTCGGACAACCTCGCGGGCGGCCGGATGGCGGGCGAGTACATCGCAAAGGCGCTCGACGGGCAGGGCAGCGTCGGCGTCATCGGCCAGCAGGAGGTGCAGACGGGGCTCGACCGCGAGAACGGGTTCAAGGAGGAGCTGGCGAAGCACCCCGGCATCAAGGTCGTCGCGGTGCTGAACGGCGGCGGAGTCCGCGACCGCGCGCTCAAGGCGGCCGAGGACATGCTGCAAGGCAACCCCGGACTGAAGGCAATCTTCGGCATCAACGACGACAGCGCGCTCGGCGCGCTCTCGGCCGCCGAGGCGCGCGGGCGCAACGACCTCGTCATCGTCGGCTACGACGCCACGCCCGAGGCCGTCAACGCCATCAGGCGCGGCAGCCAGCTCAAGGCGGACGTGGCCCAGCAGCCGCGCGACATCGGCGCGAAGACCATCGAGGCCATCGCCGCGCACTTCGGCGGCGGGCAAGTCCAGCCGAACATCGCCGTCCCCATCAGGATAGTGGACGCCGAGTCGCTTAAGGCCGGCGGCGCGTCCGCCCCGTAGCCGCAACCAACGGAGCTAAGAATGAGCGAGGCTGTCAGAGACCGTGTGGCGAGCCTTGGCGGCCGGTACCTCACCCGGCGACGCCTTGCGGAGTACGTGATCGTGGCCGCGATAGTCGTCGAGGCCGCGGTCTTCGCCTCCATCGCCCCGCAATTCCTCTCCGTCCCCAACCTGGTCAACGTCGCGCTGAGCATCGCCATCACCGGCATCCTGGCGGTCGGGATGACGATGGTCATCCTCACCGGCGGCATAGACCTCTCGGTCGGGTCGGTGGTCGCGCTGGCCGGGGTGGTCGCCGCCATGCTGGCCGCGGCCGGGGGCTCGGGCGGCGTCGCGCTCGGCGTCGCGGCCGCGCTGGGCATCGGGCTGGGGGTCGGGCTCTTCAACGGCGTCGTCGTCGCGCACTTCCGCGTCCCGCCCTTCGTCGCCACGCTCGCGATGCTGACCATCTGCCGCGGGCTGGCGTTCGTCCTCTCGGGCGGGCGCTCCATCGGGAACCTGCCCGAGAGTTTCAACTTCGTCGGCCGCGAGCGGGTGCTCGGCCTCCCGCTGCCCGTGATTCTGATGGCGCTCGTCTTCGTCGGCGGGTGGTTCCTGCTTCGGCGCACCGTCATCGGCCGCTACATCTACGCGGTGGGCGGCAACCGCAGGGCGACCTTCTTCGCCGGCGTCGACACGAAGCGGGTCATCGTCATCACCTACGTGCTCAACGGGCTGCTCGTCGGGCTGGCGGGCTTCGTCCTCGCCTCGCGGCTGGGGGCGGGAATCCCCAACTCTGGGATACAGTACGAGCTGGACGTGATCGCGGCCGTGGTGGTGGGCGGGACGTCGCTCACGGGCGGGCAGGGGAGCGTCGTCGGCACCTTCTGGGGCGCGGTCTTCATCGGCGTCCTGAACAACGGGCTCAACCTGTTCGGCGTTGACCCCTACATGCAGAAGATAGCGCTCGGCGTCGTGCTGCTTCTGGCCGTCTT
>DASVSK010000115.1:0-2565 GCA_036388135.1 Pyrinomonadaceae bacterium
ACGAGCTGGGGCTGGCGACCGTCCTCTGGTGCTACCTGCGCAACCCGAAGTTCAAGACCAAGGACGGCGACATGCACACGGCCGCCGACCTGACGGGTCAGGCCAACCACCTCGGCGTCACCATCGAGGCCGACATCATCAAGCAGAAGCTGCCCGAGCGTAACGGCGGCTACAACGCGCTCAACATCGAGAGCGGCTACGGCAAGACCAACCCGAAGGTCTACACCGACCTGACGAGCGACAACCCCATCGACCTCGTCCGCTACCAGGTGGCGAACTGCTTCATGGGGCGCGCGGGGCTCATCAACTCGGGCGGCGAGTCGAAGGGGCAGGGCGACATGGCCGAGGCCGTCCGCACGGCCGTCATCAACAAGCGCGGCGGCGGCATGGGTCTCATCTCCGGCCGCAAGGCGTTCCAGCGCCCCATGCAGGAGGGCGTCCAGCTCCTCAACGCCATCCAGGACGTCTACCTGTCGGAAGAGATCACGGTGGCTTGAAGACAGTAGTCAGTAGTCAGTAGTCAGTAGTCAGTAGGGCTTCCGCCAGCGCCAAGCCGCCGATTCCGAACTTACCGGACGGCTGAAAAGTTTTTTCTACTGACTACTGACTACTGTCTACTGTCTACCGAATCCGAGAGGCCGCGCGGCCTCTCGGGTGTGAAGGCGGGCGGCCTGAATCTTCTTTTGCGGGGCTTTTAAGGCTTTTGTCTCTCCCGAATCAGCAGACGGACGCGGAAGACGCCGAACTCCTGCGCGCGGTGGCGCGCGGCGACGAGTCGGCGTTCGCGCGCGTCTACGACCGCTTCAGCCCCATCCTCCTGGGGCTCCTGCTCCGTATATTACGTAGCCGGGCCGAGGCCGAGGACGTCTTACAGGAGGTCTTCCTACAGGTCTGGCAGCAGGCGCGCTCTTTCGACGCGTCGCGCGGGCGTGCCTTCACCTGGCTGGTGACACTGGCTCGCAGCCGCGCCATCGACCGCCTGCGCGCGGTGGACTCGCGCGAGCGCGCAGCGCAGCGCTCGGCCGAGGCCCCGCCGCCCACGCCCCCCGCCGCCGGGTGGGCCGACGAGGAGGCCATCCGTGCCGAGCGCGCCGAGGCCGTCCGCGGCGCCCTGGGCGAGTTGCCCGAGGAGCAGCGGCAGGTGCTCCTGCTCGCGTACCTGGAGGGCATGTCGCAGACCGAGATCGCGGCGGCGAAGAACCAACCGCTCGGCACGGTGAAGACGCGCACGCGCGCCGGGCTCAAGAAGCTGAGCGAGTCGCTGCGCACGCGGCTCGGCCGGCAGTTCGCCTGAGCGTCGGCGTCGGCGACACCGCCGGGACGCGGCCCGTATTTTGAAGGTAAGATTTAGCCCCGGTTAAGATTTAATCCTGATGCGGCACGAAGACTACAAACAGTTGCTGGCGCTCGAAGCCGTGGGCGCGCTCGACGAGGGCGAGCGCGCGCGGCTCGGGGGGCACCTGCCGTCGTGCGCCGAGTGCAGCGAGGAGCTGAGCGGGCTGGCGGACGCCGCCGCCTCGCTCGCCTACACGGTCGCGCCGTCCGCGCCGCCGCCCGCCTTGCGCGCGCACATCCTCGAACGCGTCCGCGCCTTAGACCCTTCGGAAGTTTTCGCCGCGCCCCCGGAGGCCGTAGACGCTTCGGAGCCGCGCGGCCGTGAGGCGCGACGCCCCGGCGGCGAGCGCGACGCGCGCTCCGCGCTCGGCGGCTTCAGCCTCTGGCAGCTACTGGCGGGGCGGCCGGCGCTCGGCTTCGGCGCGGCGGCGGCGGCCGTGGCTCTCGCCCTGCTCGGCGCGACGACGCTCGCGCTCTGGAGCCGGAACCAGTCGCTCAGCGCCGAGGTGGCGCAGCTCTACGACCGCCTGCGCGAGACGCAGACCGAGCTGGCGGGGCAGCGCGAACAGCTCGCGAGCGCGCGCGACGTGAACGACCTCCTCGGCTCGCCCGGCGTGCGCGTCGCCGAGCTGGCCGGCAAGGAGCCCGCGCCGCGCGCGCACGCCATGCTGGCCTACGACCGCTCGACGGGGCGCGCCGTCATCATGGCGACGGGGCTCCCGCCCTGCCCCGAAGGGCACGCCTACCAGCTCTGGCTCATCGCCGACAAAAAGCCCCTGCCCGGCGGCACCTTCAAGTCGGACGCCGAAGGGCGCGCGCGCATGACCGACCGCCTGCCGCCCGACGTCGGCTCGCCCACCTTCGCCGTCACACTCGAACGCGAAGGCGGCGTCCCCGCCCCCGAGGGCAGCATCTTCCTCGTCGGCTCGGCCTCGTAGGAAGGCGTAAGGATGAAGGTAACGCTCTTCGGCATTAACTCCCGACTTCCGCCTTCACCCCTTCACCCCTCCTTCCGCCTTCATCCTTCCTTTTGCTACACTGTCCGGCAAGCAAAGACCCGAAGGAGCAAGGCGTAAGTGGCGGACGAGAAACCGAAGGTGAAGAATGCGATTCCGGAAGGGACGGGGCAGTTCGACAACCGCTTCCTCCTCTGGCGCACGTTCTGCTCCGAGGCAGGCATACCCGTAGACACCCTCCCCAGCGACCTCACGGGCGACGCCCGGGACAGAT
>DASVSK010000116.1:0-2807 GCA_036388135.1 Pyrinomonadaceae bacterium
CGCTGCTCGTCAGGCTCCTGCTCCCGTCCTACGTCCCGCTGTGGGCCCCCGTCATGGGCTTCGTCGCCTCGGTCGGCATCGGCCTCATCTTCGGCCTCTGGCCCGCCTGGAAGGCCGCCCGCCTCGACCCCATCGAGGCGCTCCGCTACGAATAGCGGCGAGAAAATTTAACAGGGATAAGACAGGACGGGCGGGATAAGGGTTCTAACCTTTTATCCCGCCCGTCCCGTCTATCCCTGTCGATTCAGCTCTTCGCCGGCGGCGTCCCGGTCTCTCTCTAAGTGATGAAGCTGCTGAAGAGCGCGCTGAAGGCGACGGCCAGGAGCAGGCCGAAGAGCCAGAAGATGACGGCTATCGTCCAAGCGGAGCCCGAGCTGACCTTGTCGCTCGCGTGGCGCAGCCCCGTGGCCGTGAGCCAGAGGTGGTAGAACGAGAGGACGCCGACGACGCTCAGCGCGGTGTAGATGACGGGGTGCTCCGAGGCGTTGACGAGCACGCCGAGGTTGTCCGTGACGAGCCCGCTCTGCCCTCGCATGGGGTGGATGTCGTCCGGGTCTTTGATGAAGAGCAGGACGAGGCTGAGGACGCGGCCGATGAGCAGCGTCGGCAGCGCCGCCCAGACCGCCGTCGCGACCGCCTGCCAGAAGCCCAGCCGGCCGCCGAACAGCAGCACGAGCAGCATGTAGAGCGACCCCACGATGCACATCAGGACGAACCCGCCGACGAACGTGGTCACCACGCCGCCCGCGATCCTCGGCGTCGACTTGGCCTCCTCGATCTGCTGCGCCTTGGACTGCTCCGCCTGCCGCGCCTGCTCCGGCGAGAAGTTGAACTGCTCGGCCACCTTGTCCATCGTGAAGCCGATGATGCGCTCCGGCGTCAGGCGGTAGGTGAACGCGGTCGAGTAGGCGAAGCTGAGCAGCGCGCTGAGGACGAGCGCGCCGAGCCAGCGCGGGTGCGCGCGCAGGTTGCGGAAGACGCTCGACGGCTCGAAGAAGATGTTCCCCAGCTTGCCGAAGAACGACATCGGCGCGGGCGGGTCGGCCGGCGGCGCGGGCGACGGGATGAAGCTCAGCCCGAAGAGCGCGAGCCCGAGGAAGCAGAGCGCCAGCCCCGGGCCGTACCCGATGGGAGCCTTCAGCATGGCCGCCACGGCCAGCAGAAGCCCGACGCCGAAGATGATGTATGCGTATGTGCGACGTACCACGGGGAGAGCCCTCACTTCACTTGCGGGATGGGAGAACGCCGGGCGCATTCTAAACCTCGACATGACGCGCCCCGAAACCACCTTTGTTACGCGCCCCCGCCGCACAAGGTTTCAAAGACGATGGTTGACCGCGCCGCCCTTTCTGGGATAATCGCCGAAACGACTCGGGACGCCCCGGGCCGCCGCGAACGGGCTGCCGCCAAAGCCTGAAGCTTTAAAGTATCCGAAACAATCTGATGAGAAAGGCGGACAGCAATGACCGAACAACAGATGGAAAAGGCAATCGCATTCATCCTCGAACAGCAGGCGCAACTGACCGCGACCGTCGGCCGAGTGTCCGGCAGTGTTGACGTGATGGCCGAGAAGGTAGACAAGCTGGCGTCAAAGGTAGACCGCACGGCAGGCGGCATCACCGACCTTTTGGCCGTGGCGGAAATTCAGGCGGCCGGGATAAGAGACCTGACCGAATCAATCCGAACGCTCGCCGACCGGCAGCGCGAGTCAGAGGAGCGCGGTCGGCGTACCGACGAGCGACTCGACGCCCTCATCAACATCGTCGAGCGCCACATCGGCGAAGGCCGCAACGGTAAGGCGTAAGAAAAAGCCGGCTGAAGAGCGCCCAACGGGAGCTGCCGACACTCTGCCATTTCCGTGTCCAGCATGAGAAAAAGGGGAAAGAAGCGAACGGCTTTCGACGACCTCACTCCTACTCACCTGTGAAGAAGTTATATAGAGTGTTCGACCCTTTACAGCCGGAAAAGACTATCCCGACCGAATCATCTCGTCGTCTTAACGATAAAGGGCTGACTTAGCCGTCGCCAGAGGCGTGCGCATCCGGCACTTAATAACAAACGCCTACTGCGCTTTGGTCTCGGCCTCGAACCAGCCGGGGGTGCGGATGCAGGCGACGGTGTGGCCGGGGGTGACTTCGCGGAGGTCGGGGTCGATGCGGGCGCAGTCGGGGATGGCCTCGGGGCAGCGGGTGTGGAAGCGGCAGCCGGAGGGCGGGTTGATGGGCGTCGGCACGTCGCCCTTGAGGACGATGCGGTCGCGCTTGCGCGTGGGGTCGGGGACGGGGATGGCCGAGAGCAGGGCGCGCGTGTAGGGGTGGAGCGGGTTGGCGTACAGCTCCTCGGCCGTGGCGACCTCGACGACGCGGCCGAGGTACATCACGGCGACGCGGTCTGAGATGTGCTCGACCACCGCGAGGCCGTGCGAGATGAAGAGGTAGGTCAGCTCGAACTCGCCTTGCAGGTCTTCGAGGAGGTTGACGACCTGCGCCTGCACGCTCACGTCGAGCGCGGAGACGGGCTCGTCCGCCACGATGAGCTTCGGGTTGAGTGCCAGCGCGCGGGCGATGCCGATGCGCTGGCGCTGCCCGCCGGAGAACTCGTGCGGGTAGCGGTTCATGTAGTCGGGGTCTAAGCCCACCTTGCGCAGAAGCTCCGCGACGCGCTCGCGCCGCTCGGCCTTGTCGCCGATGCCGTGGATGACCAGCGGCTCCGAGACGATGTCGCGCACCTTCATGCGCGGGTTGAGGCTCGCGTAAGGGTCCTGGAAGATGATCTGCATCTCGCGGCGCAGGCGGCGCAGCTCGCCG
>DASVSK010000117.1:0-1626 GCA_036388135.1 Pyrinomonadaceae bacterium
TCGAATACCGCGGCTACCCCATCGAGCAACTGGCCGAGCAGAGCAGCTACCTCGAAGTCGCCTACCTCCTGCTCCACGGCGAGCTGCCGACCGAGGAGCAGCTCGGCGGCTGGATTCACAACGTCACGCACCACACCTTCATCAACGAGAACATCCGCAAGGTGCTCGACGGCTTCCACCACAGCGCGCACCCGATGGGCATGTTCGAGGCGATGGTGGCCGCGCTCTCGACCTTCTACCCGGAGTCGAAGAACATCCGCGACGAGACGTGCCGCCGCAAGCAGATTCACCGGCTCATCGCCAAGGTGCCGACCATCGCCGCCTTCGCCTACCGCCACCGGGTGGGCCTGCCCATCTCGTACCCGGACAACGACCTGAGTTACGAGGGCAACTTCCTCAACATGATGTTCAAGACGACGGAGCTGAAGTACAAGCCCGACCCCGTGCTCGAACGCGCCCTCTCCGTCCTCTTCATCCTCCACGCCGACCACGAGCAGAACTGCTCGACCAACGCCATGCGGAGCATCGGCTCGGCCGAGACCGACCCCTACTCGGCGCTGGCGGGCGCGGCGGCCGCGCTCTACGGCCCGCTCCACGGCGGGGCGAACGAGGCGGTCCTGAGGATGCTCAACGAGATCGGCTCGGTCGGCCGCGTCCCCGAGTACATCAAGCGGGTGAAGGCGGGCGAGTTCCGCCTGATGGGCTTCGGCCACCGCGTCTACAAGAACTACGACCCGCGCGCGCGCATCATCAAGCAGATCGCCTACGAGGTCTTCGAGGTGACGGGCAAGGACCCGCTCTTGGACCTCGCGCTCGAACTCGAACGCATCGCGCTCGAAGACGAGTACTTCGTCAAGCGCCGCCTCTACCCGAACGTCGACTTCTACTCGGGGATCATCTACAGGGCGATGCGCTTCCCCGTCGACATGTTCCCGGTCATGTTCGCCATCCCGCGCACCTCGGGCTGGCTGGCGCAGTGGGTCGAGCTGCTCGACGACCCCGAACAGAAGATCGCGCGGCCGCGCCAGATTTACCTCGGCCGGCGCACGCGTGACTACGTCCCGATGGGGAAGCGCGACGGCGCGGCGGCGGGGCAGGCCGCCGGGGGCTGAGAGGCGATGGACTTACCCGATATAGAGGCCGTGGCCGCGAAGGTTCACGAGGCGTGGATGGAGTCGAAGCGCGCGCAGGGGCACGCGTCGCGGCTGAGCGAGGCGGGCGAGGAGCTGATGGTGCCTTACGAGCAACTGTCCGAGCCGGCGAAGGAGCTGGACAGGGCCACCGTGCGCGCCGTCTACGAGGCCATCCGCTCCGCGGCCGCGGAAGGGGCCGCCTGAGCCGGAAGCGGCCAGGTAAGTAGGGAGGGAAGGGGGCGTGCGGACGCCCCCCTTCTATTTCTCGCCCTTCATATTTATTCCGCGGCCCGCCCGCGCCGCGGGCCGCGTCACCGCCGCGTCAGACGCGTTGCGACTCCGGCACGAGAGACTTGTGGATGTGGACGGCCGCCATCGCCCCCTCGGCGGCGGCGACGACCGCCAGTTGCGACCTCGGCGTCAGGTCGCCCGCCGCGTAGACGCCCCCGACGCTCGTCTGGTGCTCCTCGTCCACCCACACCAGCCCGCCCTC
>DASVSK010000118.1:0-7122 GCA_036388135.1 Pyrinomonadaceae bacterium
GGAGATGGTGATGCCGGGCGACAACGTGGCGATGGAGATCGAGCTGATCACGCCCATCGCCCTGGAGAAGGGGCTGAGGTTCGCCATCCGCGAGGGCGGGCGCACGGTCGGGGCCGGCACCGTCTCCGATATCGTCGAGTAGTGCCGGGCGAGAGACAGAGTCAGTCATAAATAGAAGGTGAACTTATGCCGCGCGACAACATTGTGTTGCAGTGCACCGAGTGCAAGAGCCGCAACTACGTGACGACGAAGAACAAGAAGACGACGCCCGAGCGCCTGGAGTTCAGGAAGTTCTGCCGCCGCTGCCGCCTGCACAGGGCGCACAAAGAGACGAAGTAGAAAGGCGAAGGGCGAGGGGCGAAAGTCCGGAAGGAATCCGGCCTGCTTTCGCCTCTCACCCTTCGCCCTTCGCCTTGCTTCTAGGGGTATAGTGTCAACGGTTAGCACGTCGGTCTCCAAAACCGAAAGTACGGGTTCGAATCCTGTTACCCCTGTTCGCTCGAAGCGGAGGCCGGAAGGGAAGTTGAAGCTCAGGTGTCGAAGAGAGGGGACGAAGAGATGACTGCGAGCCATGACGAGCCCGGCGACCTGCCGGGGACGCCGTCGGGCGCGGCCCCGCGCATGGCGAGGTTCGGCGAGGGGCCCGAAGGCCGCCCGGCGCGCCGCGAGCGCGACCTCGACGAGCACCCGCGCGAAGGCTTCTTCGAGCGCATGGGTCAGTTCGTGCGCGACATCCGCGCCGAGTTGGGCCGGACGAGCTGGCCCACGGCCCTCCAGGTCAGGAACACGACCATCATCACCATCATCGCCGTCATCTTCTTCGCCGCGTACCTCTTCGCCGTCGACCGCCTGTTCTCCTTCTTGCTGGAGCAGTTGGCGCGGCTCTTCGGCGGCGGCGCCTGAGGAAGCTTTACCGTATGCAGCAGTGGTTCATCCTACACACGTACTCGGGGCACGAGAAGAAGGTGCGCGACAGCCTGAAGGCGCGCGTCCGCGACACCGACCTCCAGGCCGAGATCACCGAGGTGCTCGTCCCGACCGAGACGGTCGTCGAGATGCGCGGCAACAAGCGCATCGAGTCGTCGCGGATGTTCTACCCCGGCTACGTGCTCGTCCAGATCGAGTGTGACGACCGCGGCCACATCCCCGACAACGTCTTCCACCTGATCAAGTCGACGCCGAAGGTGACGGGCTTCGTCGGCGGGCAGACGCCGACGCCCCTGACGCCGGACGAGGTCAACCAGATCGTCCACAACGTGACGGAGGCCGCCGAGAAGCCGAAGCCGAAGTTCACGTACGCGTCGGGCGAGACCGTCAGGATCAAGTCGGGGCCGTTCGCCTCGTTCACGGGTAAGGTCGAGGAGGTCAACTCCGACAAGTCGACGCTCAAGGTGGTCGTCACCATCTTCGGGCGCTCGACGCCGGTCGAGCTGAACTTCCTCGACGTCGAGAAGGTCACGTTTACCGAAGACGAATGAAAGGCAGTAGATGGTCAATGGCCGACAGTAAATAGAAGCTGCTCTTAACCATTCACCATTTACCATTCACCATTTACTAAGTCATGGCTAAGAAAATCACGGGCTACATCAAGCTGCAAGTTCCGGCGGGGAAGGCGAACCCCGCGCCGCCTATCGGGCCGGCGCTCGGCCAGCACGGCGTCAACATCATGGAGTTCTGCAAGGCCTTCAACGCGAAGACCGCGCAGATGGACCCCGACCTCAAGGTGCCGGTCGTCATCACGGTCTTCGCCGACCGCTCGTTCACCTTCGAGACGAAGACGCCGCCCGCCGCCGACCTCCTCAAGAAGGCCGCCGGCATCCCGAAGGGCTCGGGCAAGCCGAACAAGGAGAAGGTCGGCTCCATCTCCCGCGACAAGATCGAGGAGATCGCCAAGCTCAAGCTCCAGGACCTCAACACGCAGAGCCTCGAATCGGCCATCAAGACCATCGAAGGCACGGCGCGTAACATGGGGCTCAACATTGAATAGATGTCGGATGTCAGATGCTGGATGTTAGACAGTGCCGTCTTGCCTTAACTAACATCCGGCATCTGACATCTGACATCTGATTTTGAGAGGGAGAAGCCTTAAGGGCTTCGCGTGAACCTCGGAGAATTCGGAATGCCTAAGCACGGCAAGAAGTACCGCGCCGCTCTGGAGAAGATCGAGGAGGGGCGCAGATACAGTCTCGACGAGGGGCTGGAGAAGGTCAGGGAGATTTCGGCGGTCACGGCGCGCAAGTTCGACGAGACGGTCGAACTGACCATGTGGCTGGGCGTCGACCCGCGCAAGGCCGACCAGCTCGTGCGCGGCACGGTCGTGCTGCCGCACGGGGTGGGGAAGACCGTCCGCGTGCTCGTCATCGCGCAGGGCGAGAAGCTGCGCGAGGCCGAGGAGGCCGGGGCCGACATGACCGGCGGCGAGGACGTGGTCAACCGCATCAAGGGCGGCTGGCTCGACTTCGACGCCGTCATCGCCACGCCCGACATGATGCGCCTCGTCGGCCAGTTGGGTAAGGTGCTCGGCCCCCGCGGCCTGATGCCCAACCCGAAGACCGGCACCGTCACCTTCGACGTGGCGACGGCCGTGCGCGAGACCAAGGCCGGCAAGGTCGAGTACCGCGTCGACAAGACGGGCGTCATTCACGTCGGCATCGGCAAGGTCTCGTTCGAGCCCGACCGCCTGCGCGAGAACGCGCAGACCTTGCTCGACGCGGTCGTCAAGGCCAAGCCCTCGACCGCCAAGGGCAAGTACGTCAAGAAGGTGAACCTCGCCTCGACCATGAGTCCGGGCGTTCTGCTGGACGAGACGATTTACGCCAGCAGGTAAAGGGGAGGCGGGAGAAGAGTTATGAAGACCAGAGAGCAGAAGCAGAGAGACCTCGACGCCCTCGCCGAGCAGTTCCAGGCGGCCTCCGCCGGGATGCTCATCGGCTTCAACAAGCTGACGGTGCCGAAGGATCAGGAGTTGCGCCGCCAGTTGCGCGAGGCCGGGGCGAGCTACACCGTCGTCAAGAACACGCTGGCGCGCAAGGCCGCCGAGGGCACGCCCTTCGAGGGCGCGGCCGCGCACTTCAAGGGCGTCACGGCGCTGGCGCTCGCCGAGGGCGACCCCGTCCAGTTGTCGAAGGCCATCACGAAGTTCGCCCGCGAAAACCCGGACGTCTTCACCTTCAAGGCGGGCGTCGTCGAGGGGCGCGTCGTGGCGCTCCCCGACGTCGAGGCCATCGCCACGCTGCCGTCGAAGGAGGAGCTGATCTCGAAGATACTGTTCCTCATCAACGCGCAGGCGCAGCGCATCGTGACGGTCATCTCGGCCGTGCCGCGCAACCTCGCCATCGTCGTCAAGCAGATCGGCGAGCAGAAGGGCGGCGGCGAGGCCGCCTGAAGAAAATTTTTGGTTTTAGATTTGCGATTTGCGGCCGGGACAGCACGCGCGCTCCCGACCGCAAATCAAAAATCGCAAATCTAAAATTCACCTGGGTCAGCCGGACGCGGAAAACGAGCGGGGCGATATGTCAGGTCGCCTTTGACGGCTCGGACGCGCGTCGTGGTCTGGATGCAACAGACCCCACTCGCGCGTCCCGTGGGTTCTCCTGCTGCGAACAGCAACCGTACAGCAACACTAGAACCCCTTTGAGGAGGAATCGGAATCATCATGGCAGCTACACGTGAAGATGTGATCGAATTTCTGAAGGGCATGACCCTTCTCGAAGCCTCGCAGCTCGTCAAGGAGCTGGAGGAGACCTTCGGCGTCTCGGCGGCGGCGGCGGCGGTCGCGGCCCCCTCGGGCGGCGGCGCGGCGGTCGCGGCCGCCCCTGCGGAAGAGGAGAAGACCGAGTTCGACGTGATCCTGCAGGCCGCGGGCGGCAACAAGATCAACGTCATCAAGGTCGTCCGCGAGATCACCTCGCTCGGCCTGAAGGAGGCCAAAGACCTCGTCGAGGCCGCGCCCAAGGCCGTCAAGGAGGGCGTCACGAAGGACGAGGCCGAGGCCATCAAGGCCAAGCTCGACGCCGCCGGCGCGACCGTCGAAGTGAAGTAGTAGGTTTCAGGCGGCGGGTGCCGGGTGCCGGTCTTTTCTTAGCCGGCACCCGGCACCCACAACTCGGAACCCTTTCTTGACAGTTGGCCGCCCGGCGGCTAAGGTAAGGGAGTAGTGAGGGCTGTCGGTACTCCCGAAAACTTTGACTAAGCGAAACCGCTTTTTCTAAGAGAAGCGGTCGGAGACTCGTGCGCTCCGACCGCGCTTTGGCGTCTCTAAAAGAAGATTTCAGCGCCCGACGGTCGGCGGTCAGCAGGCCGGCGCCGGGCGGCATTGGATAAGTCCTTTTTAATACTCATTAGCTGAAGGCTGACTGCTGAAAGCCGACGGCTGCTAAGGAACTCCTGATGTCTGCAAATCCGGTTCAGAACCCGCTCCAGAAGAGCGCGGTCGGCTCGGGCCGCCGCGTGAGCCAGCCGCCCACGCGCCACGACTTCTCGAAGATCAAGACGGCGGTGCGCATCCCGAACCTCATCGAGATTCAGCGCGACTCCTACAACCGCTTCCTCCAGATGGACCTCCTGCCGGAGGAGCGCGAGCCCGCGGGGCTCCAGGCCGTCTTCCGCTCGGTCTTCCCGATTTCCGACTTCCGCCAGACGGCCGAGCTCGACTTCGTCGAATACCACATCGGCAACTGGCAGTGTAAGTGCGGCCGGCTCGAAGGCCTGCGCTACCTGCGCGCCAACTGCAAGTCGTGCGGCTCGCTCGTCAAGGTCGACCCGCTGACGCCGGGCGAGACGCTCTGCCACAGCTGCGGCACGTTCAACGCCGTGCGGCCGACGCTGTGCGACAACTGCGGCGAGCCCGTCGGCCTCAAGCACAAGCACGATCAGCAGGAGTGCCAGGAGCGCGGCATGACCTACTCGGTGCCGCTCAAGGTCAAGATTCGCCTGACGGTCTTCGACAAGGACCCGGAGACCGAGACCAAGTCCATCCGCGACATCAAGGAGGAGGAGGTCTTCTTCGGCGAGATACCGCTGATGACCGACAACGGCACCTTCATCATCAACGGCACGGAGCGCGTCATCGTCTCGCAGCTCCACCGCTCGCCCGGCGTCTTCTTCGAGAAGTCGCCCGTTTACCTGGCGAAGGTCATCCCGTACCGCGGCTCGTGGGTCGAGTTTGAGTACGACCAGAAGAACCTGCTCTACGTCCGCATCGACCGCAAGCGGAAGTTCCTGGCGTCGATCTTCCTGCGGGCGCTGGGCATCTGGCTCAACCCGCAGTTCGACCCGAAGGGCTTCCCGTCGGACTCGCAGCTCGAAGAGGCGGTCAAGAACGCGGGCTTCGCCGACGAGGACATCCTGGGCTCCTTCTACGTCGGCGACGAGGTGCGCGTCGGCGACGCGCGGCTCTACGTCCAGGTGCGCCCCGAGGGGCCGACCAACCTCGTCGGCATGAAGGCCGAGCACGACATCAAGCCGAAGGGCGCGGCCGAGCCCGTCGTCAAGGCCGGCAAGAAGGTGACGGCCTCCACCCTCAGGGACATCCGCAAGGGGCAGGTCGCCGAGGTCGAGGTCGACTCGCAGCAGTTCGACGGGGCGTACGCCCTCTCCGACGTCGTCAACACCGAGACGGGCGAGGTCGTCGTCGAGGCCAACAACGAGATCACGCCCGCCAAGCTCCAGGAGATCATCGAGTCGGGCGTGACCGGCTTCACGGTCTTCTTCCCCGAGCGCGACGACCTGGGCGGCGTGCTCTCGCAGACCCTGAAGAAGGACGTCATCACCAAGCCGGTGGACGCGCTTCTGGAAATCTACCGCAAGATGCGCCCCGGCGACCCGCCGACGGTGCAGACGGCCTACAGGCTCTTCGAGGGCATGTTCTTCGACGAGCGCAAGTTCGACCTCTCGAGGGTCGGCCGCCTCAAGTTCAACATCAAGATGGGCCGCCCCGAGCGCGAGCGCATCGAAGACCCGCTGCTGTCGGCGAGCGACTTCGTGCAGGTCATCTCGTACCTGCTGAAGATGCGGCGCAACCCCGTGGAGTACCTCGCCGACGACATCGACCACCTCGGCAACCGCCGCGTGAGGGCCGTCGGCGAGCTGCTCGAGAATCAGTTCCGCATCGGCCTCGTCCGCATGGAGCGCGCCATCAAGGAGAAGATGTCGATCCAGCAGGAGATGCAGACGACGATGCCGCGCGACCTCATCAACGCCAAGCCGGTGACGGCCGCGGTGCGCGAGTTCTTCGGGTCGTCGCAGCTCTCGCAGTTCATGGACCAGACCAACCCGCTCTCGGAGATCACGCACAAGCGCCGCCTCTCCGCGCTCGGGCCGGGCGGGCTCTCGCGCGAGCGCGCGGGCTTCGAGGTGCGCGACGTCCACCCGACGCACTACGGCCGCATCTGCCCCATCGAGACGCCTGAAGGCCCGAACATCGGGCTGATCTCGTCGCTCTCGTGCTTCGCGCGCATCAACGAGTTCGGCTTCATCGAGTCGCCGTACCGCAAGGTGGCCGACGGCCGCGTCATCGAGTACGTCCGCATCGTCAACGGCGGCGACACCAAGCTCAAGCCGGGCGAGCACGTCAACGAGGAGGATTTCGCGAAGGCCAACCGCAAGCTCGGCGACGGCGCGCGCCCCGCGGAGTCCGAGCCCTACCCGTTCTACCTGACGGCGTGGGAGGAGGACAAGTGGGTCATCGGCCAGGCCAACATCGAGCTCGGCGAGGACGGCACGATCATCAACGAGCGCAACGCGTCGCGTAAGGCGGGCGAGTTCATCAACGCCCACCGCGACGACATCGAGTACGTCGACGTCTCGCCGAAGCAGCTCGTCTCGGTCGCGGCCTCGCTCATCCCGTTCCTCGAGAACGACGACGCGAACCGCGCGCTGATGGGCTCGAACATGCAGCGCCAGTCGGTGCCGCTCCTTCGCGCCGAGGCGCCCTACATCGGGACGGGGATGGAGCAGGTGACGGCGCGGGACTCGGGCGCGGTCGTCGCGGCGCGCCGCGACGGCATCGTCGACTACGTCGACTCGGAGCGCATCATCGTCCGCGCCGACCATAACGTGGACGGCACCATATCGCGCGAGGTGACGGCCGACATCTACACGCTGACGAAGTTCAAGCGCTCG
>DASVSK010000119.1:0-3150 GCA_036388135.1 Pyrinomonadaceae bacterium
GACGAAGACGGGCGCTACATGGTCGAGCGTTACGCCCTGACCTATTTGACGAGCGGGCGCGACCTGCTGCGCATGCGGGCGAAGCGTGAGAGCAGGAGCGGCCCGGTCGTCCTGGCCGACCCGGATTTCGGCGAGCCCGCCCTCGTCGCTTCCCTTGTGGGCGCGCGGGGTGGCGCGGGCCCAAGCGTCCCGGCTCAGATAGATTACTCGCAGGTCTTTTTCGGCCCCCTGCCCGGCGTCGGTGCCGAAGTGCGCGCGCTCAAAGAGCTGTTACCCGATGCCACCTTCCTCACGAGAGAGCGGGCGTCGAAGGCCGCGCTGAAGGGCGTGGCCGCGCCTAGCATCCTGCACATCTCCACGCACGGGTTCTTTCTGGAGGCCGAACAGGGGGCGGTTGGTCGGGGGGCCGCCCGGACTAAAGGCCGGACGCGGCTCGGCAAACTCATCGCCAAAGTCGATAACCCCCTCCTGCGTTCCGGACTGGCGTTGGCCGGCGCTAACCGCGGCCTGGCGGGGGACGACAACGGGGTGCTCACGGCGTTCGAGATGGCGAACCTGAACCTCTGGGGGACAAAACTCGTCGCGCTCTCGGCCTGCGACACCGGCGTCGGCGAGGTTAAAAACGGCGACGGGGTCTACGGGCTCAGGCGCGCGCTCGTTATCGCCGGGGCCGAAAGCCTGCTGGCGAGCCTGTGGCCCGTCTCCGACAGCAGCACGCGCGACCTGATGATCGGCTACTACAGAGGGTTGTTACAGGACAAGGGGCGGGGCGAGGCGCTGCGCTTGGTGCAGCTTGAGATGTTGAGGGACGGGAAGCACGGACACCCCTTCTACTGGGCCGGCTTCATACAGGCGGGCGAGTGGGCCAACTTGAAAGGCGAACGCTAGATGGAGGCCGGCGCTCTCACCCCCGAGGCGTTCGGCCGGCTCCTCCTCTCGCTGGACGAGGACGGCGGGCGGGCGGGTGAGAAGTACGAAGAGCTGCGGCGCACTCTAATCAGGTTCTTCGAGTGGCGCGGCGCGCCCTTCCCGGAGGAGCACGCCGACGAGGTCTTTAACCGCGTCGCGCGCAGGCTGGCCGAGGGCGTCGAGGTCAGGAACCCCGGGGCCTACTGTTACGAGGTCGCGCGCCTCATCTTTCTGGAGACGACGAAAGGGGCGGACGGCAGGAGGGAGGCGCTGGACTCTTTAAAGTCCGAGCCCGTCGCCCCGGACACCGCCGCCGCGGCCGCGGAGAAAGAGCTGCGCCTGGCCTGTCTCGAAGACTGCCTGCGCGCTCTACCTTCCGAAAGCGCCGAGCTGATTCTGGACTATTACCGACACGGCGAGGGCGGCCAGATCGAACGTCGCAAGGAGCTGGCGCGTCGTTTCGGTCTGCGGCGGGACGCCCTCGCCAACCGCGCCCAACGCCTGCGCGATAAGCTGGAGGGGTGCGTCTCCGCCTGCCTCAGGAAGAAAACGGCGATATGAATGAGCAGAATTACCACTGAACAATAGAAGGCCAAAGTAAGTCGTGAAGGGGCGGGAGGGGCCCGGGCTCCGCCGAGCGCGGGCTGCCCCGAGTTGAATCAACGGCCGGCGGCGACTAAGCGATGTCTAAAGAGGAGCGGAACATACGGCGCTACCTGCTCGGCGAGATGTCGGAGGCGGAGCGGGCGGCGCTGGAGCAGGAGTACTTCGTCGACCGGCAGTTGTTCGACCGGGTGATGCGGGTCGAGAACGAGCTAGTCGACGGGTACGCGCGCGGCCTGCTCCCGCCGCCCACGCGCGAACAGTTCATCCGACACTATCTCGCACACCCGCGGCGGCGCGAGCGCGCGGAGTTCGCCGAGGCTTTGGCCGCAAGGCTCGCCGCGGCCGGCGAAGTGGCTGCCGCATCGCCTTCGCACTCCGAATCGTGGTTTGGCCGTTTAACGGCCTCGGTGCGGGGGCGAGGTTGTCATTCACGGTTCGTCGCGCGCAAACTACCATGACTGCCGTAGACCCTGCCCGGAGCTTCGATATCCATCAGCCATCTCGTAACGCGTGGTTCGCGTGGAGAAGGGATCGTCGCGCACGGATTATGAAAGAACTCGGAAGGGGCACCTTTGGTCAGTATGACCAGGGGTTATAGTCGGGGTCGACGCGGGTTTGGTAGTGGCTGAAGAAGGCGTGGCGGTTGGTCTCGGGGATGAGTGTCGCCGCCGTTTCGGGCTCAAGGCCGAGCTCGTAGGCCGCGTCGGCGAATTCGCGTGTGGGGAAGAGCACCTCCGCCGGTTCCGCGGTTGCCCACGCGCCAAAGGCCGCCTGCGCTTTCGCCGGCTTCCCCTCCAGGAGCGCGCGGACGGCGAAGCGCGTTAGATGGTGACCGTGCGAAAACCAGGGGTGCAGGACGTGGTCGCCCTCGAAGCCTGCGCGCTGAAGTTCGGCCAGATACTCGGGGCAACGCTCGCGAAGCTCGCGCACGAGCGTGGCCTGCCTGAGTGCGCTCTGTGGCTCCGTGATTGGCAGTCGTAGAAAGTCGAGGTTCTCCCTGAGCGTCTGCTGCCTGGCCCTCAGTGAGTTTGCGTCGAAACGCTCCGGCGTGCGCCGAAACCACGTGCGCATCGCGGAGCTTCGGAGTGAGTTTTCCGAGAGTTCACCATCGTCACCCGCGAAGCGCAACAACTGTTCGATCAGCGCGATGCCCCGCGCGTTCGCCCGCCTGAGCGTTTCTATCTCGCGCGTCGTCTTGTAAGTCAGGACTAGACCAAGGTCGTTCCGCACGTCCCTGGCCCCGGCGGCGAAGACGCCCTCGCGCTCCATCCTCGACAGCAGGAGCATCAGCTCCGCCGGGTCGAAGATTTTGCTGACGCCGCTGCCGAAGTCGTTCTCGTCGACGGGGTCTGCTTCGAGCAGGTTGAAGACGAGGCGGTAAGTGTCGGGCGGGGCCGACGGGTCGGCCCCGCGTATCCGTCCCACGCACACCTCACCGCCCTCGGCCCGCGTGCGCGAGACCAGTTCGACTTTCATCCATTCGAGAAAGAGCGAGACCTCGTGGCGGTTGCGCGCCGGCAGAGGGTTGCCGGGCCACTCCCTGACTCGTTCCTCGCGTGCGTCGGTGTCGGAAGGCGTCATGTCGGTCTGCATCTCCGGCGCGGCCGTCGGGGCGTGTAAGCGGATAGCCTCGAC
>DASVSK010000120.1:0-3467 GCA_036388135.1 Pyrinomonadaceae bacterium
AGCCGGCCGCCCGCGCACAGGCCGCCCGCAACCTCAAGCGCGCCTGAAGTCCGAGGCCCGTGGGGCCGACCGCGGGGGCGAACGTCTACGCGAGAACGAAAAGGAGGATGAGAGGCAGCGTGCCTCTCATCCTCCTTTTTCCGTCAAAGACAGAAACTTGATAGTTAAACTAGAAATCCGTGCTTCCGCCTGCCTATAATCCGTCCGTCCCCAATCCCCTGTTTTAACTTCCCCCGAGAAAGCTTTCGGGCGCACGTCCGCCCGGGCGGCGGCGCGCGGCGTGTCGTAAAATTTCATCCACAGGGAGAACTGATGGCTACAAAGTCGAACAAGCAGGGCGCAAAGAAGGGTGGGTCGAAGTCGAGTAAGAAAGGCGGCGCGGCGCAGAAGTCCACGAAGTCCGCGTCGAAGAAGTCGGCCGGGTCGTCGGCGTCAAAGTCCGCGGCGGCAAAGTCTGCGGGACAGTCGGCGGCGAAGGGGTCAGCCTCGAAGCGCGGCGCGTCCCCGCCGCGCGTGCTCGAACAGCCCGAGTCGCCGATGCCAGCGCAGCACGTCGAGAAGCCGGGGCTCGAAGCCGAGCTGGCGCTCAAGCCGCGCTACGAGGCCCCGCACTACCGCGGGTCGAGCAAGCTCAACAACAGGGCGGCGCTCATCACCGGCGGCGACTCGGGCATCGGCCGCGCCGTGGCGGTGCTCTTCGCGCGTGAGGGCGCGGACGTGGCAATCGTCTACCTGCCCCGGGAGCAGGTGGACGCCGAAGAGACGCGTACGGCGGTCGAGCGCGAGGGGCGGCGCGCGCTGCTCATCCCCGGCGACGTGCGCGAGCCGGGATTCTGCCGCGAGGCGGTCGGGCGCACCGTCGAGGAGTTCGGCAAGCTCGACATCCTCGTCAACAACGCCGCCTTCCAGCAGCACCAGAAGACGCTCGAAGAGGTGTCGGACGAGCAGTTCGACAGGACTTTCAAGACGAACATCTACGGCTATTTCTACATGGCAAAGGCTGCACTCGGTCACATGTCGGAGGGCGCGGTCATCATCAACACGGGGTCGATCACGGGGCTTGAGGGCAACAAGGAGCTGCTCGACTACTCGGCGACGAAGGGCGCGATTCACGCCTTCACCAAGTCGCTCGCGCAGAACCTCGTCGAGCGGCGCATCCGCGTCAACTGCGTCGCGCCGGGGCCGGTCTGGACGCCACTCAACCCCGCCGACAAGGAGGCGAAGGACGTCGCGGAATTCGGCGCGGACACGCCTCTGAAGCGACCCGCGCAGCCCGAAGAGATGGCCCCCGCCTACGTCTTCTTCGCGTCCGAGGCGGATTCGAGCTACATCACGGGCGAGGTGCTCACGCTCCTCGGCGGCGACACGACCGCGGGGTAGAAGGGTCGGTTCATCGGTTCGTTGATTCAATGAAGAAATGAATCAAACGAGCCGATGAGCCGATGAATCAATTTCGACAACACGGAGGGAACAGATGTCAGACAAGGACAGGAAGAAGAAGGACGGCCAGCGCAAGGACAAGAAGAACCAGGCGATGCACGAGCGCGAGAACGAAGTCGTGCAGGAGGCGAACCCGCCGATGCAGGCGCGCGACCAGTCGAACCTGACGGAGACGCAGCCCGGCCCGGCCGACACGCGCGAGGGCGGCAACTCGGGGCGTTAGCCTCAACCCCGCCGCGCGCCCGACAGACTTACGCGCACGCGGCGCTTAAATTTTACGAGGGAGAAAAGTCGAGATGGCAGACCCCGTCAGGACTGACGAGAAGAAGTGCGCGCACCAGACCTGCACCTGCATGGTCGGGGGCGGGCGCAGGTTTTGCAGCGACTACTGCGAGGACGCGAACGACTCCGACCCGACCTCCGTCTGCACCTGCGACCACCCGGGCTGCAAGTCGAACAGGTGAAGGCGCGCCTCTCAGTTTTTTTAGAAGCCCCCGGAGTAGAGGGCGGCCGACCGCGGAGACACGGCTCGGGCGTGGCTAAAGACAAAGCCGCGTCTGCGCGTCTCCGCGGTTATTGCTTCTTACACGCGCACGCGCGGCGGCCGTGGACGCGGCGCGCCGGTTGACACGGACGCCGCGCGTCGTAAAATCACTCTTCACCGGAACGCACATCTCAGCCGAAGGAAACTACCGAGCGATGACTTACGTGGTGACAGAGGATTGCGTCGACTGCAAGTACACGGACTGCGCGGCGGTCTGCCCCGTCGAGGCTTTCCACGAGCTGCCCGACCGCCTCTACATTAACCCCGAGACCTGCATCGACTGCGACGCCTGTGTCCCCGAGTGCCCCGTCGAGGCCATCTTCGCCGACGCGTCGCTCCCCGAACAGCACGCCGACTGGCTCGCCCTCAACGCCGAGGCCGCAGACTACCCCATCATCAGCGGCAAGATACCCGCCCTCTTCGGCCCAACCTGTAAGGGGAAACCCGAGTAGAAGAGTAGACAGTAGCCAGTAGACAGTAGCGCTCCGCGCCGCGGCCGTCGACGCTGGGATTCGGACGATTCGACTGGCGAAGGTTTTTCTACTGACTACTGTCTACTGTCTACTGGCTACCGCCTTAATTCAGCATCGCCAGTCTCACCCGCATCTTGTTGAGTTGCTCGCGGACGGCGTCGGCGTCGGGCGCGTCGGGGGCGAGGTTGAGGTAGCCCTGCGTCTCGGCGATGGCTTCGGGCAGGCGGCCGAGTTGGGCGAGGAGCACGCCGCGGTCGCGCCGCTCTTCGGGGTCGTGCGGGGCGAGCAGGAGTATGCGCTCGACGGCGGCGAGCGCGCGGCGGAAGAGTTGCGCGCGCGCGTAGACGGCCTTCAGGTTGCCGAGCATGCGCAGGAGGATGCTGCGCGCGCCGACCGGCCGCAGGTGCGCGTCCTCCAGCGAGAGCTTCCCCTCGTAGATCAGGTCGAGCCGCGCACGGCACTCGTCGCGGTCGGTCTGCCTCCCGTTGAACGGGTCGACCAGCACGCCCTCGCCTTCGCCCTCCCGCGCGCGGACGATGAAGTGGCCGGGCAGCCCCAGCCCTTCGACCGAAAGCCCCGCGCGACGCCCGACCTCGATGTAGACGACTGAGAGCGTGATGGGAATCCCCGTGCGGCGGTCGAGCACCTGGTGGAGCATGCTGTTGCGCGGGTCGTAGTAGTCCGCCTCGTTGCCGACGAAGCCCAGCTCGCCGAAGAGGTAGCGGTTGAGCGCCTCGACGCGCGACCCGCCCGACGCGGCCGCGCGCGCCCGCGCCTCCTCCCCCATCTCGTCCAGAAGCGCGAGGCAGCGCTCGACGTCCGAGCGGCGCGGCTCCTCCTCGGCACCCACCAGCAGCGCCGCCCGCGCGAGGTCAATCGCCCCCTCCGGCCGCGACGCCTCCGACGCGAACCGCCTCCGCACCTCGGCCGCCGCGAGCTTGTCAGCAGGAGTCATACGCAAAGGGGAAAGGGGAAGGGCGAAGGGCGAAAGTTAGTACGCGCCTACGATG
>DASVSK010000121.1:0-4951 GCA_036388135.1 Pyrinomonadaceae bacterium
CTGTTCTTCTACTGACTACTGTCTACTGCCTACTGCCTACTGCCTACTTCCACTCAGAGCCTCCCCGTGGCGACGAGCAGTTCGGCGTTGAGTATCGCCGCGCCGGCCGCGCCGCGGACGGTGTTGTGGCTGAGCGCGACGAAGCGGTAGTCGAGCACCTTGTCCGGCAGGATGCGGCCGACGGTGACGCTCATGCCGCGGCCGGCGTCGCGGTCGAGCTTAGGCTGCGGGCGGTCGGGCTCGTCGCGCACGACGATGGGGCGCTCGGGCGCGGTGTGCAGCTTCAGCTCCTGCGGCAGCGAGGTGAAGGAGGCGAACGCCTCGCGTAGCTCTTCCGCGGACGCGGCGCGCGCGAGCTTGACCCGGACGGCGGCCATGTGGCCGTCGCTGACGTTGACGCGGTGAACCTGCGCGCTGACCTTGAACGGCGCGTCGACGACGCGCCCGGCGTCTAAGCGGCCGAGAATCTTGAGCGTCTCGGTCTCTATCTTCTCCTCCTCGCCGCCGATGTAGGGCAGCACGTTGTCGGCGGCGTCGAGCGAGGCGACGCCGGGGTAGCCCGCGCCCGAGAGCGCCTGCAAGGTCGTCGCCACCACCGCCTCTATCCCGAAACGCGCGTGCAGCGGCGCGAGCGCCAGCGCCAGCATGATGGTCGAGCAGTTCGGGTTGGTCACGATCATCCCGCGGCCGAGCGAGCGCGAAGCCTTCTGCGCGTCGAGCTGCGCGAGGTGCGCGTGGTTGACCTCGGGGATGAGCAGCGGCACGTCCTCGTCCATCCTGAGCGCCGAGGAGTTGCTGATGACGGCGTAGCCGGCGCGCGCGAACGACTCCTCGGTCTCGCGCGCGATGTCGCCCGGCAGGCTCGAAAAGACCAGCTCGCAGTCCATCGGCGGCTCGGGCGGCCCCACCTTGATGGCGCGCACGGCCTCCGGCATCTCGCCCGGCAGACGCCACGCGCACGCCTCGCCGTAGGTCTTACCACGCGAGCGGTCGGAGGCCGCCAGCGCGGCCACCTCGAACTGCGGGTGGCCGTCCAGCAACTGTATGAACCGCTGCCCGACCGTCCCCGTCGCACCCAGAATCCCGACGCGATACCTTCTGTCCATCTCGACCTCGCCGCGAAAAATAGTCTCAAGCAATACTAACAAAGAAGTGGCGGCGCGCGTGAAGCCTGCGCGGCCGTCGCCCCCGCGTCGCAGTCCCGGCGGCGGCCGTTCCGTGTGTTTGACAGTGCCCGGCCGCCATGTTAGAAGTTGCGGCGCACAAGCAGGCGCTTTGCCTCTCAAACCCGCCCGGGCTCCCGAACCCGCAAGCGCTTCGACGACCCCCCCAACCTCGCTCCCTGAATCCCCGACGGCTCAGGAAGTACAACCCACCAACTTTCTCGCGCCCCTCGCGTGACAGGAGAAGCGGAATGAAGAACAGGTCTCGCATCCCCTCGCCCCGCGCCGCCGCCGCCGCGCGCGCACTCAGGCTCACAGGAATAATCGCCGCCGCCCTCGCGCTCTTCTGCGCGCTGCCGCCGGGCACCGCGCGCGCCGTCTCGGGCGGGCTCGACCCGACGTTCGGCGTCGGCGGTAAAGTCCTGACGGACTTTCCGGGGGTTACAGACTTTCCCGCCGACGCCGCCTTGCAGCCTGACGGCAAGGTGGTCGTCGCAGGCTACACGGAGGGGGCGTCCTTCGCGGATTTCGCGCTCGCGCGCTACAACACGGACGGCACACTCGACCCGGCGTTCGGCGAGGGCGGCAAAGTCCGCACGCCGTTCCCCGGCTACCCCGCGACGGCGGGCGACTACAGCCGCGCCACCGCCGTCGCCCTCCAGCCTGACGGCAAGATAGTCGTCGTAGGGACGAACCCCGACTTCCTGCTGGCGCGCTACAACCCCGACGGGACGCTCGACGCCGGCTTCGGCGCGGGCGGCAAGGTCTACTACGGGCCGTCTTCAATCACCGGCTCGCCGACCGACAGGATACCGTACGACGTGGCGGTGATGCCCGACGGCAAGATAGTGGCCGCCGGCGCGACCTATTCGCTCGACTCGGAGGGCTACGGGCTGGTCGGCTTCGCCATGTCGCGCTACAACGCGGACGGCACGCCGGACGAGTCCTTCGGCCCCGGCGGCAGGCGCGACTCGGCCCCCTTCGGGCGCTACCCGCCGGCCCAGCCCCGCGCCGTCGTCAACCCCGACGGCAGCGTCGTCTTCGCCAGTTACTACATCGGCCCCGGCGACTCGAATTTCGTGCTCGCGCGCTACGGCGCGGACGGCGCGCCCGACCCCTCCTTCGGGACGGGCGGCAGCGTTCGCCTCCTCTTCCCGACCTTCCTCTCCGTCACGGCCCTCGGCGTCCAGCCGGACGGGAAGAGCATTCTGGCCGGCTCGTCGCTCGTCGGGGCCGGCTACGACCTCGTCGCGCGCCGCTACAACGCCGACGGCACGCCCGACACGGCGTTCGGCGCGGGCGGCCAGGCCACCACCGACTTCGGCGGCCCCGCCGACTTCGCGGGAGTCGTCATCGTACAGCCGGACGGCAAGGTCGTCGTCGGCGGGAGTTCTTACCAGGGGCTCGACAACTCGCACGACTTCGCCGCCGCGCGCTACAACGCGGACGGCACGCCCGACGCGTCGTTCGGCGCGGGCGGCCGGGCCACCGCCCATTTCGACAACTACGAGTACGCCAACGCCGGCGTCGCGCTGCCCGGCGGCAAATTCCTCCTCGTCGGGTGGGACGCGACGACCGTGCCCGGCGGCGGCAACGGCTACCTCTTCGCACTCGCGCGCTTCGTCGGCGCGCAGGAAGAGGAGCCGACGACCCCGCCGACCATCAGTTGCGCGGCCGGCGTCGTGGCGCAGACGGGCGACGGAGACTGCTCCGCCGTCGTAACGACGGACGCGCCCGCGGCGGCCGACACCGCGGGTCAGCCCCTCACGCCCGTGGGCGTGCGCTCGGACGGGCTCGCGCTCGGCGACCCGTACCCGCTGGGCGAGACCACCGTCACCTGGACGGCGACCGACGCCGCGGGAAACTCGGCCTCCTGCGCCCAGAGCGTGACGGTCGTCGACGGGACGCCGCCCGCCATCTCGGCCGAGTCGGTCAGCCCGTCGATCCTCTGGTCGCCTGACCACCGCATGGTCGACGTGACCGTCGGCTACGTCGTCGCCGACAACTGCTCGCCCGACGCCGCGGCCGTGACGACCGCGCTCACCGTGTCGAGCAACGAGCCGGGCGACGGCAGGGGCGACGGCCGGACGGCGGCCGACTGGGAGGTCATGGACGCGCACCACGTGCGGCTGCGCGCCGAGCGCGCGGGCGGCGGGGCCGGGCGCGTCTACACCATCAACATCACGGCGACCGACGCCGCCGGCAACACCTCGACGCGCGGCGTCACGGTGAGCGTCCCGCACGACCGCCGGAGAAACTGACGGCACGGACACGAAGGCGCGGCTAAAAACGAAGGCGCAGCTAATCTTAGCTGCGCCTTCGTGTCTTCATCCGCGCCGCGACCGGCGGCGGTCAGCCCCCGCCGCCCGCCGCCCCCAGCGCCACTTTCATCCGGCGCACGCCCTCGGCGATGACGGGCAGGTCGGCGCAGAAGGAGACGCGCAGGTAACCTTCGCCCTCGGGGCCGAAGGCCGCGCCGGGGACGGTGATGACGCCGTGTTCGAGCAGGCGCTCGGCCACGGCCATCGAGTCGCCGTGCGCGCCGACGTCGACCATCGTGTAGAAAGCCCCCTCGGGCTCGACGGCGCGCAGGGAAAGCTCGGTCGAGAGGAGGCCGAGCAGGTGGTCGCGCCTCTCGCGGAACGTCCGGCGCGTCGCGGCGCGCGCGGCCTCGGCCTCTTCCGTCCAGGCGGCCAGCGCCGCCTTCTGCGAGACGGTCGAGGCGCAGGTCGTCGTGTAGCCGTGCAGGACGAGCGCGCTCCGCACCACGTCGGCGTCGCCGCAGAGCCAGCCCAGCCGCCAACCCGTCATGCTCATCGACTTCGACAAGCCGCCGATGACGAGCGTGCGCTCCGCCCGAAACTCGGAGACCGACGCGGGGCGCTCGCCCGTGAAATAGAGGTCGCGGTAAATCTCGTCGCTCACGACGTAGACGCCCGTGCCTTCGAGCACCCGTGCCATCGCCGCCAGCTCCGCGCGCGAAAGCACGCGCCCCGTCGGGTTCGACGGGCTGACGCACACCACGACCTTCGTCCGCGGCGTGAGCTGCCGGCGGAACTCCTCGGCGTCGAAGGCGAAATCGCGCGCGGCCGGCGTCCTGTAAAACTTCGGCGTGCCGCCCGCCATCCGCACGACGGTCGGGTAGGCGACGAAGCCGGGGTCCGGGATGAGCACCTCGTCGCCCTCGTCCACCAGCGTCATCAGCGCGAGGTAGAGCGCCTCCTGCGAGCCACTGGTGACGACGACCTGCTCGGGGGCGAGCCCGAGGTGCGCGTAGTCCGCGGCGACGCGCTCGCGCAGCGGCAGAAGCCCCGCGTGCGTGGTGTAGCCGTTCTGCTCCTCGGTGACGACGCGCGCGGCCTCGCGCCGCACGACGTCGGGCGTCGGCAGGTCGGGCTCGCCGAGGCCGAGGTTGATGCTGCCGGGGCGCGCGCGGTCGAAGACCTGCCGGATGACGCTCTTCTGTATGCCGCGCAGACGCCGCGCGGGCTCGAACTCGCTCAAAGGTAAGGCCCTCATTCTAAAACGGTCGGGGTGCGGAAGAATGAATTAACATGGATGGACAGGATTGACAGGATAAAGCAATTACGGATTTCAAAATTGAAATTTCAAATCTAAAATTCTCCCATCCTGTTCATCCTGTCCATCCATGTTAATTATTCCTTCCCGGTTAACGCAGGTAGTCTTCCAACTGCACGGCGCGGTCGGTCTTCTCGTCGCGGTACTTGACGATGACGGGGGCGTAGAGCGAGAGCCCCCACTCGCGCCCGCGCTCGGTCGTCACCGCG
>DASVSK010000122.1:0-2326 GCA_036388135.1 Pyrinomonadaceae bacterium
CGGCTCGGTCGGCATCTCGGTCGCGGCGCACAACTCGCTCTGCTCGAACCACATCTACCTCTTCGGCACCGAGGAGCAGAAGCGCAAGTACCTCGTCCCGCTCGCCTCGGGCGAGAATCTGGGCGCTTGGGGCCTGACCGAGCCGCACGCGGGCTCGGACGCCTCGGGCACGCGCACGACGGCCGCCCGGCGCGGCGACGGGTGGGTCGTCAACGGCTCGAAGAACTTCATCACGCACGCCGTCCACGGCGACACCTGCGTCGCGATGGCCTCGACCGACCGCGCCATGCGCTCGAAGGGCATCACGGCCTTCATCTTCGAGAAGGGGACGCCCGGCTTCGGCCCCGGCAAGAAGGAGGACAAGCTCGGCCTGCGCGCGTCGGAAACGGCGAGCGTCATCTTCGAGGACTGTCACATCCCGGACGAGAACCGGCTCGGCCCCGAGGGGCTCGGCTTCATCCAGTCGATGCAGGTCTTAGACGGCGGCCGCATCTCCATCGCCGCGCTCGCGCTCGGCATCGCGCAGGGCGCGTTCGAGTCGGCGGTCAAGTACTCGAAGGAGCGCCAGCAGTTCGGCCAGCCCATCTCGAACTTCCAGGCCATCCAGTTCAAGCTCGCCGACATGGGGACGCAGATCGAGGCCGCGCGCCTGCTCACCTACCGCGCCGCCGCGCTCAAGGACGCGGGGCGCAAGACGACGAAGGAGTCTTCGATGGCGAAGCTCTACGCCTCGGAGATCGCCGTCAAGGTCAGCGAGGAGGCCATCCAGATTCATGGCGGCTACGGCTACACGAAGGACTACCCGCCCGAGAAGTTCTGGCGCGACTCCAAGCTCTGCACCATCGGCGAGGGCACCAGCGAAATCCAGCGCCTCGTCATCGCCAAACAGATTCTCAGCAACGCCTGACCATGGGTAAAGAACTGAAAGACATCATCACCGGGCTGAACCTGACGGCCATCTACGAAGAGGCCGACGAGGGCGGCTACATCGGCTACATCGCGGAGTTGCCCGGGGCTAACACGCAGGGCGAAACGGTGGATGAGGTGCGCGAGAATCTTCTTGAGGCGGTGCAGATGATACTGGAGGCCAACCGTGAGGAGGCCGAGCGCCGCCTGCCGAATGATGCGAAGGTGACCAGGGAGAGGCTCACGCTGCACGCCGCCTGAGATGAAGCGCGCCGACCTCGTCAGGCACCTTGAGCGGCACGGCTGCGTCTTCGTCCGCGAGGGTGGGAGACACACGATCTACAAGAACGCCGCTAACGGCACCTTCTCGTCAGTACCAAGACACCGTGAAGTCAAAGAGAGTTTGGCGCGTAAGATTTGCGACGATCTGGGCGTCCCTCGCCCCTGAACCGGTTGCCTTATGGTGAGTAGCGATTTAGTGACGCGAGTCCTTCAGGGCGAGCCGAGGGCGGTGGCGCGCGCCATCTCCGTCGTGGAGGACGGGGGGGCGGGCGCATCGGAGTTGATGAGGGGCGTCTTCCCGCACACGGGGCGGGGTCTGGTCGTCGGCATCACGGGGTCGCCGGGGGCGGGGAAGTCTTCGCTGGTCGACAAGCTGGCCGGGCTCTACCGCGGCCGCGGCGAGCGCGTCGGCATCGTCGCCGTCGACCCTTCGAGCCCCTTCTCGGGCGGCGCAATCCTCGGCGACCGCATACGCATGCAGGCGCTCGGCCTCGACCCCGGCGTCTTCATCCGCTCGATGGCGACGCGCGGCAACCTCGGCGGGCTGGCGCGCGCGACCGTGGACGCCGTCGCCATCCTCGACGCCGCCGGCTACGAGAAGGTCGTCGTCGAGACGGTCGGCGTCGGGCAGGACGAGGTCGAGATAGTGAAGACGGCGGACGTCTCGGTCGTCGTGCTCGTCCCCGGCATGGGCGACGACATCCAGGCCATCAAGGCCGGCATCATGGAGATCGGCGACGTCTTCGTCATCAACAAGGCCGACCGCGACGGCGTGCTCCGCACCGAGAAGGAGCTTGAGGCGCTGCTGAGCCTCGCCACGCGCCCGGACGGCTGGTCGCCGCCGATAGTCAAGACGGTCGCGACCGAGAACCGCGGGCTGGCGGAGCTGGCCGCGGCGGTCGAGAGCTACCGCGATTTTCAGAAGGCTTTGCCCGGCGCGCACGGGCGGCGCGGCTCGGTCGCGCGCTGGCGCATACTCGAACTGCTGCGCGAGCGCCTGCTGGCGCGCGCGCTCGAAAGCGGCGGGGCGCGCGAGCTGCTGGAATCGCTCACGCGGGAGGTCGCCGAGAAGCGGCGCGACCCCTACTCGGCCGTGGAAGAACTGTTGAACGGGCATTCTTAAAGATGAAGATAGACC
>DASVSK010000123.1:0-3647 GCA_036388135.1 Pyrinomonadaceae bacterium
TGGTCGCCAACCGCGCGCGCGCCGCGTTGATGCTCAGGCTCCACTGCGACGCGAGCGCCGCGCGCGGCTTCGCCGTCTACTACCCGGACCGCCCCGGCCGCGCGAAGGACGGAACGACCGGCCCCGCCCGCGACGTTATAAAAGAGAGTCGCCTCGCCGCCGGTGCCGTCCACCGCGGGCTGGCCGAGGGGCTGCGCGGCGCGCTCAGCGATAACGGCGTGCGCACGGACTACCAGACGAAGGTGGGGCGCGAGCAGGGCGGGGCGCTGACGGGGTCCATCTTCTCGGAGGTGCCGGTCGTGACCATCGAGATGGTCACGCTCTCCGACCCGTCCGACGCCGAGTTCATCAAGACCGAGGAGGGGCAGCGGCGCATGGCCGACGCCATCGCCGACGGCGTCGCGCGCTACGTCGCGCCCGCGAGGCCCGTCCGGTCCCGCAAAGGCAGATGAGTTCTAGTCAACCTTCCGAAAGGACGCACGAAAAAGGAACTTCCCCCGAATGATTAAACTTCCCGAGAGACTCAAACACACCGCGGCCGCGCTGGCGCTCGTCCTGCTCGCGGCCGCCGCCTGCCCGGCGCAGAGCGAGGACGCCTTCAAGAAGATGGAGGCCGTCGACTACGCGAAGCAGAAGGTCACGCGCGCGCAGTTGAAGGGTTTGGAGCTGTGGGACCTGAGGATGCTGCGCGGCGTCGTCTTCGGCCGCCACGGGCGCGTCTTCAAAGACCGCGACATCCAGACCTATTTAAAAGAGAAGCCCTGGTACAAGCCGGCCGCCACCTTCAGCAACTCCGTTTTGAACGAGACGGAGCGCGCCAACCTCGACCTCATCCGCGAGCTTGAGGCCGAGAAGCACGACCAGATCGAGCCGGGCGACCTGCGCTGGTGGCAGGCGAAGCCGATGACGGCCGAGAAGCTCGGCACGCACTCGGCCGCCGAGTGGCGCATCCTGCGCGCCGAGGTCGAGGCGGTGCGCGGCAAGCGCTTCGAGGACGACCCCTGGCTCCAGCAGTACTTCGAGGAGCGCTACTGGTACAGGGCCGACCCCGCCTACGACGCGCGCCGCCTGACCCAGACCGAGCGCAGGAACCTCGCGGCCATCGACGCCGCGCAGCGCAAGCAGCGGCGCGCGGCCGTCTCGCCCGGCGACATGGAGCACTTCGAGACGCGCCCCGTCGCCGAGGAGATGCTCAAGGGCCTGAGCCTCCACGAGCTGCGCCTGCTGCGCAACGAAGTCTACGCGCGGCGCGGCCGGCAGTTCCGCACCGAATGGCTCTCGCAGTACTTCTGGAGCCAGCCCTGGTACGAGGCGCGCGAGGACGCCGCCGAGCCCGAGCTGTCCGAGAACGAGAAGAAGAACGTCGAGACCATCGTCGCCTACGAGCGCAAGGTCAAAGACTCCCTGAGCGCGCAGCCCATCCCGAAGGGGCTGCTCGAAGGCATGTTCCTCGAAGACGCGCGCAAGCTCCGCCACGAAATCTACGCGCGCCACGGCCGCGTCTTCAAAGACAAGTGGCTCCAGCGCTACTTCCAGAGCTTCGACTGGTACAAGGCCGACCCGAAGTACACCGACGCCGCGCTCACCCCGGTCGAGCGCCAGAACATCGCCTCCATCGCGGCCTACGAGAAGAAGGCCACCAGCGTCCTCGACGCCGTCGAGGGTTGATAAGGCACTCTGAGTCCCGCGTGACGGGACAAGAAAAAGCAAGGCGAAAGGGGAAGGGCGAAGGGCGAAAGTGAGGACGGCGCTTCCGCGCCGATTAAGCTAACTGTAAGCCACGCCGCAGGCGCGCCAGCACTTTCCACCTTTCGCCCTTCGCCTTTCACCTTTCAGTTATGAACTGTCCGAACTGCCAGTTGCCGCTGCGCGAGGGCGCGCAGTTCTGCACGCGCTGCGGGGCGCGCACCGTCGCCGGGGGCGGCGGGGCGGCGGAGTCCGTGTCGACGGTCGGGCATCCGGCGGGCGGGGCGACGCCGGGGGGCGCGTCGTCCGACTCGCTCGTCGGGCGCGTGCTCGACGGCAAGTACGAGGTCGTCGCGCCGCTCGGCACGGGCGGGATGGGCACGGTCTACCGCGCGCGCCGCGTGCTCATCGGCGACGACGTGGCCGTCAAGGTTCTACACCAGAGGCTGACCGGCGACGAGAAGCTGGTCGAGCGCTTCCGGCGCGAGGCGCGCGCCGCCGCGCAGCTCCACCACCCCAACGTCGTCACCATCCACGACTACGGCGAGGCGCGCGGGGCCGACGGCTTCGCCTACATCGTGATGGAGCTGGTGCGTGGCGAGACCCTGCGCGAGCTGCTCAGGCGCGAGGGGCGGCTCGAAGTCGGGCGCGCGGTCTCGCTGATGCGCGACGTGTGCGCGGGCGTCGGCGCGGCGCACCGGCGCGGCATCGTCCACCGCGACATCAAGCCCGACAACATCATCGTCACCCCGGCCGACGAGGACAGCCCCGTCGAGCGCGTCAAGGTCGTCGACTTCGGCATCGCCAAGCTGCGCGACATGGCCGCCGAAGCCTCCACGCTCACCGAGGCCGGCACGATGGTCGGCACGCTCTTCTACATGTCGCCCGAGCAGTGCAAGGGCGACTCGCTCGACTCGCGCGCGGACGTCTACAGCCTCGGCGCGATGCTCCACGAGATGCTCGCGGGCGCGCCGCCCTTCACCGCGACGAGCATGACGAGCCTCGTCATCAAGCACGTCAGCGAGCCGCCGCCGCCGCTGCCGCCCGACGTGCAGGCCCCGCCCGCGCTCCGCGCGGCCGTCACGCGCGCGCTCGCCAAGAACCCCGGCGAGCGGCAGGGCGACGCCTCCGAGTTCGCGCGCGAGATACAGGCCGCGCTGTCGGCCCCCGCCGGCTCGCAAGGCGCGGCCGGCAGTTCGCCGCAGTCGCCCGAGCCCTTCTTCCCGGCGACGACACACCCCGCGCCCGTCACGCCGACACACCCCGCGCCCGCGACGCCGGCCGCCGGCCCGCCGAGCGAGATAACGGCGGTGTCCCCCGCCGCCGCGGCCCACGCGCGGCCGCCCGCGCACTACGCGCCGCAGCAGCCGCCGCCGCCGGGAGGCTACCCCGCGCCCCGCCCGCGCCGCGGGTACTTCGCCGGCCTGCTCGTCGTGCTGCTCGTCGGCCTCTGCGGCCTGGCGCTGTGGGGCTTGTTCCTCTACACGCGCCGCGAGGGGCAGCCGGCGGTCGTCAACGCGCGGCGGACGCCGACGCCGCGCGCCAACGTAAACGCCAACTCGAACGCGAACGCGAGCCCCACGCCCTCGATGCTTTCGGACGCGGCGCAGCGCGTCGAGCAGAAGATTGTGGCGGGCGCGCTCGTCTCGCCCGCGGACCTCTCCGGCGTGACGGCCGCGCAGTTGCGGCTGCTGCGCAACACCGTCTACGCGCGCTACGGGCGCGTCTTCAGGGAGGACGACCTCAAGCAGTATTTCCCCTCGCGCCCCTGGTACAGCCCGCGCGACGGCTACAGCGACCGCCTCCTCAGCACCAACGACCGCGCCAACGCCGACCTCATCAAGGTCTTTGAAGACAACGACGGCGCGCCGCCCCGCGCCGACGCCGGGCGCGTGAGCAAGGAGGTCGCCGACGTGCTCGAAGCGTGGGCCGACTCGACCCGCGAGCGCGAGCTGGAAGGC
>DASVSK010000124.1:0-9938 GCA_036388135.1 Pyrinomonadaceae bacterium
GGCCGGCTTGGGCGCGGCGGGGTCGGTCAGGGCGGCGGCGGCGGTCTCTTCCTTCTTCGCGGCCGCGTCCTCCCTGCGCTCGCGTTCGCGGCGCTCGCGCTCGCGGCGCTCGCGCTCCTCGCGGCGGGCGGCGTCGGCCGCGACGGCGGCGGCGTCCGGCTCGGCGGCGGGGGCTTCGGCCCCCGTGGCGGGCGCTTCGGCGGGCGAAGTCTCGGCGGGTGCGGCTTCGGCGGGCGCGGCCTGTGCGGGCGCGGCGGCCACGGCCGCGGGCTTCGCGGCGGGGCGGCTCAGGAGCGGGAAGGCCGCGACGGCGCAGGCGAGCACGACGGCGGCGGCGACGCCGGCCGCCACGAACTTCTTCTTCGACCCACCGCGGCTCGCGCCCTCGACCATCATCGAGAAGGGCTCGGACGAACTCTCCCGTGACTCTTTCGACGCCGACTCTTCGCGCGGCGACTCGTCGCGCGCGTCGGCCGGCGCGGCGGCGCGCTTCTCGCGCGGAGACTTCTGCTGGCCGGCGGAGTCGAGGTGCTCGACCTGGTCTAACATCTGCGCGAACTCGGTCTCGCTCGGCGACCACGCGCCGAAGGCGTCGGCCTCGGTCGGCGACATCCCCTCGTCGAGCCTTCGCAAGCCTTCGAGCACGACCTGCGTCCAGGCGTTGTCAATCGTGCGGCGCGTGGCCTGCACGTCGGGGCTGAAGTCGAAGGCCGCGTTCGGCAGCGTCAGCGAGAAGTAGACTGCCTCGGGGCCGGAGAGAGCGCCGACCTTGGCGTCGACCAGCTCGCCCTCCTTGATGAAGAAGACGCTGTGGCCGCGCGGGTAGTCGATCTTGAGCCGACCCGTCTTGCGCTGGTTGCAGAAGAACTCGATCAGCTCGGCCAGCGACATGTCGCTCAACTGTCCGGTAAGTGCCATGGGTGATTCCTCGGTTTGAAGTGGGGGCTAGCGTGTGGTTCGGCGGTCGCGGCGGGATGCCGGCGGGGCCGTTGAGGGGGTTGGCGTCGGCGGGCGGCGTCGCGCGGCGTTCGCCGGACGACGCCCGCGGATGTCGCCTCGCGGCCTTTACGGCTGAAGGGTGAAGTTATACGTGATGACGCCCACGACCTTCACGGGCTGTCCCGAGAGGAGCGTCGGCGTGAAGCGCGCGAGCCGCGCCGCCATCTCCGCGGGCTGTTGCAGGAGGCCAGGGCCGCGCACGGCCTTGGCCGAGATGACCTTGCCGTTGATGTCGATCACCACCTCGACCTCGACCACGCCGGAGACGCGAGACGTCCGGGCCATCTGCGGGTAGGCGGGCGCGGGCAGGGTGACGGCCTTGCCGTTCAGGATGCCGCCCGAGATGGGCTTGAGCGGGCCGCTGCGGAGGGGAACCACGGGCGCTTCGCCTTCGGACTTGACGGCCGGGCCGCCCGTCGCCGGGGCGGCGTCGTTGACCGGGACGGGCGCGGGCGCGCCGGTCAGGGGGGGCGCGCTGTTGTCCAGCGAAGCGACGAGCAGTGTCGCCGCCGTGTTGCGCGCGGCCGGGGCGGCCTTCGCGGGTTGCTGCTTCGGCTGCTGGGACGCCGCGCCCGCCGTCACGTTCGCCGCCGCGGGCGACGCCTTGGGCTGCGCTGCGGCGACCGCCTGCGCGTTCGGGCCGGAGGGCTGCGGCTGCGCGTTCGCGGCCGGGGCCGTTGCGGCGGCGGCGGGCGGCGCGGGAGTCTGTAAGGAGACGGGCTGCGACATCTTCGCCATCACCGACTCGTCCAGGAAGTAGGAGATCATCCGGTAGGTGACCTCCGAAGGCTCGAAGCTGACCTTACCGCCCTCCATCACCGCCACCGAGGTCGTCATCTTTATCCAGTTGCCGACCGGGTCGAACTCGTACGCGTAGACCTCCTTGGCGAGCAGCGTGCCGTCGTCGTTGTGCAGCGTCATCTCGATGATGTTGCCGCGCCCGTCGTACTTGTAGACCTCCTTGCCCGTGAGCGAGCCGCCCGCGGCGAGGAAGTATGCGTTGTCGACGCGGCTGCCCTTCTGGTCGTAGGTCGTCGTCTCCAGAACCTGGCGCGCGCCCTCGACCGGCTTGCCGCCCTTGACGTTGATCTTCGCCGTCTCGGTCCTGACGCGGCGCACGGGGCCGGCCAGCCCGTCCTGCTCGCGCTCGTTCGACGCGGCCGGGAGCGGCGCGCTGAAGGCGCGGAGGCGGAAGAGGTCGGGGGTGCGGACGCCCGCGGCGTTGGCGACGGCGTGGGGGAGAAGAAGAACCAGCGATAGCAGCGCCAGGTTCAGACGTTTCGACATGACGGTCACTCCTGAGCTTAGGGGTGTGTAAAGGGTTGACGAGGCGGTCGGGGCCGACGTGTGCGCGGGGCGGATTCTCTCGTTCGGGGGCGGCGGTAGGTCAGCCCGGACGCGGGCGGGAGGCTCTTTCATGGACGCCCCGAAAGGGGATAGCCGACAGAGTTCCGAGGCTTTCGGCGTCCTTTGAAAGACTTGCGGCGTGAGTGTCAGTCTGACCCGTAAGCCGTAGAAGCCGCGACGTTTAAGTCCACTCCCGCGCTCCTACCGCAGACCCCTCGAAGGGAAGAGCACCCGCCGGGCGCTCGCCGCCCGGGAAGACCACGGGCAGCGAATATATTATACATACTGAACATTGTTTGTCCATATAAAACATCGGCCAAACAACGGGCGGGTCGGGAGTGTCCCCGCGGCCTCTTTTCAGGCGGAAAAGAGCGACGAGGCGCGCTCGGTCGTGAAGGCGGCGCGGGCGGCGGTGTAGGCGAGGTCGGTGCCGATCTCTTCGATGGTGCGGGCGGCGACGACGCGGTGGCGCTCGCCCGGCGGGATGTAGCAGTTGAACATCGGGTGGTGCTGCATGAGGATGACGACGGGCGTGCCGACCGCGGCGGCGATGTGCATCGGCCCCGTGTCGTTCGAGACGAAGACGGAGAGGCGCGCGGCGGCGGCCGCCAGTTGCGGCACGGTCAGTTTGTCGAGGACGACGGTCGAGGGCGGAAACTTCGGCCGCGCCTCGCGCACGAGCCGTCGCTCCTCGGGCCCGGCGAAGAGCACGGAGCGCACCGAGTCGTTGCGCTCCAGCATCCAGGCCAGCTCCGCGAAGCGTTCGATGGGCCAGCGCCGGCTCGGGTGTCCCGCGCCGGGGAAGATGCCGACGAGCGGGGCGTCGTCGCCGCGGCCGGCGTCGGCCGCGCGCGCCCGCCTGGATTTTCCGCCCGACGTCGCCTTGCGCAGCAGCTCGTCGACGGCGCGGCCGTCCTCTTCGCGCACGGGCAGACGCGGCACGCGCGACACCTCGCCGACGCCGAGCGGCGCGACGACGTCGAGGTAGCGGTCAATCGCGTGCTTGGAGCGGTCTTCGGCGGGCGGCGCGGGGCGGAAGTTGGCGAGGTAGTCGAGCGAGCGCCCCGGCCGCCGCGCGTAGAGCCTGCGCCCCGCCCCCGAGAGGAACCCGAGCAGGTTGGTCTCCGAGAGGCTGTGCAGGTCGATGACGAAGTCGAACTTGCGCCGCCGCACCGCCATGACGAGCTTCCCGATCTGCCACACCGAGAGGTGCTTCGGCCCGTCGCGCAGGGCCACGCGGTCGACCGCGAGCGCCTCGTCGGCCACGCCCGCCATCTCGACCACCGCCGCGGCCGCGCCGCCCACCGCCACCGTCACGCGCGCCCGCGGGAACCTGTGACGTATCGCCGAGAGCGCCGGCAGACTCAGAATCACGTCCCCCAACTGCCCGAAATCTATCACCAGGATGTTGCGCGGCTCGAAGCTCATCGTCGGCTAAACGATACAACACGCCCGACCGTTTCGCACGAAAGGGTGCCGGGTGAATCTCTTTAGAGCAGGCGGAGGTCGCGGCCGGTCATGTCGGCGGGTTGGTCGATGCCGAGCAGGCCGAGGATGGTGGGGGCGACGTCTTCGAGCGCGCCGTCGGGGCGGAGTTTGACGCCGATGGAGTCGGGGTCGATTAAATGGAAGGGGACGGGGTTGTTGGTGTGGGCGGTGTGGGGCTGGCCGGTGTGTGGGTCGATCATCTGTTCGCAGTTGCCGTGGTCGGCGGTGATGAGGCAGCGCCCCTTCGCGGTGCGGAGCGCCTTTGTAATCCAGCCGAGGCAGGTGTCGACGTATTGGACGGCCTCGATGGTCTTCGCGAGGTTGCCGGTGTGGCCGACCATGTCGGGGTTGGCGAAGTTGACGATGAAGACGTCGGTCTCGCCCTCCTCTACGGCGCGGAGAATCTTGTCGGTGACCTTGAAGCCCGCCATCTCGGGCATCAGGTCGTAGGTGGCGACCCTGGGCGAGGGGACGAGCAGGCGGCGCTCGGAGGGGTACTCAAGCTCGGTGCCGCCGTTGAAGAAGTACGTGACGTGGGCGTACTTCTCGGTCTCGGCCATGCGGTAGTTGCGCACGCCGACGGCGGCGAAGACCTCGGCGAGGATGTTCTTATGACGGAGCTGCGGGAAGGCGACGGGGAGGCCGAAGGTCTGGTCGTAGAGCGTGAAGCAGACGTAGTCGACCTTCGGCCGGTCGTGGACGGGGAAGCCGTCGAACTCTTCGACGGCGAGGGCGCGCGTGAGCTGGCGCGCGCGGTCGGCGCGGAAGTTGAAGAAGACGACCGCGTCGCCGTCCTTGACGGTCGCCACGGGCGAGCCGCCGGGGCGGGTGATGACGACGGGCTCGACGAACTCGTCCGTGACGCCGCGCCCGTAGGAGCCGAGCACGGCCGCGAAGGGGTCTTCGGCGCTCACGCCCTCGCCGCGGACGAGACAGCGGTAGGCGCGCTCCGTCCGCTCCCAGCGGTTGTCCCTGTCCATCGCGTAGTAGCGGCCGCAAAGGCTGGCGATCTCGCCGAAACCCGTCTCGGCGATTCTGTCCTGCAAGGCTTTGACGTACTTGTGCGCCGAGGAGGGCGGCGTGTCGCGGCCGTCGAGGAAGCAGTGGACGTAGGCGCGTTCCACGCCGCGCTCCTTCGCCATGCGGAGCAGCGCGTAGAGGTGCTCCTGCGAGGAGTGGACGAGGCCGTCCGAGAGCAGTCCCATCAGGTGGACGGCCCCGCCGCGCGCCTTCGCGTTGTCCAGCGCCGTGACGAAAGCCTCGTTACGGAAGAACTCGCCGGTCTCGACCGAGTAGTCGATGCGGCGGATGTCCGTCATGATGACGCGCCCCGCGCCCATGTTGAGGTGGCCGACCTCGGAGTTGCCCATGATGCCCGTGGGCAGCCCGACGCAGGTGCCCGAGGCTTCGATGAGCGTCTGCGGGTACTTCTCGCGCAGCTCGTCGTAGAAGGGCATCTCGGCGAGCGCGACGGCGTTGCCCTCGCGCGCGTCGCTGTGGCCGAAGCCGTCGAGGATGATGAGCGCGAGCGGCCCTTTCTGTTTGAGCAAACCCCTGGCCTCCTTGTGGAACACTTCCGCCTTCCGCGCCCGGCTACCCGCGCGCCGCGCCCGACTTCTTCGCCGACTTCTTCGCCGACTTCTTCGCGCCGCCCGACTTCGACTCGGCGCTCGGCGGCGCGGCCGCGGGGCGTTCGAGCTGGTAGAAGGCCGAGAGGCCGGGGAAGCGCGCGGCGTCGCGCAGGTCTTCCTCGATGCGGAGGAGCTGGTTGTACTTGGCGACGCGGTCGGTGCGCGAGAGGCTACCGGTCTTGATCTGGCCGGCGTTGGTGGCGACGGCGAGGTCCGCGATGAAGGTGTCCTCGGTCTCGCCCGAGCGGTGCGAGATGACGGCGGTGCGTCGGTGCGTGCGCGCCAGCTCTATCGCGTCCAGCGTCTCGGTGAGCGTGCCGATCTGGTTGACCTTGATGAGAATCGAGTTGGCGACGCCCAGCTCGATGCCGCGCCGCAGGTAGTCTGTGTTGGTGACGAAGAGGTCGTCGCCGACGAGCTGGATGCGCGCGCCCATCTCGTCGGTCATCAGCTTCCAGCCGTCCCAGTCGTTCTCGGCCATCCCGTCCTCGATGGAGATGATGGGGTACTGCCCCGCCCAGGACTTCCAGTAGGCGACCATCTCGGCGGACGAGAGCTTGCGGCCGTCCGACTTCTTGAAGACGTAGTTCTTCCCGTCGTAGAACTCGCTGGCCGCCGGGTCTAGGGCGAGCATGACGTTGACGCCCGCGTTGTAGCCGGCCTGCGTGACGGCTTCGAGGATGGTCTCGACCGCCTCCTCGTTCGAGCGCAGGTCGGGCGCGAAGCCGCCCTCGTCGCCGACGCCCGTCGAGTAGCCGCGCTTCTTGAGGACTGACTTCAGAGAGTGGAAAATCTCCGCGCCCGTGCGCAGCGCCTCGGCGAAGCTGGTGGCGGCGACGGGCACGACCATGAACTCCTGAAAGTCCACGTTGTTGTCGGCGTGCGCGCCGCCGTTGAGGATGTTCATCATCGGCAGCGGCAGCGTGCGCGCGTTCGCGCCGCCGAGGTAGCGGTAGAGCGGAAGCTCAAGGTGGGCGGCGGCCGCGCGCGCCGTGGCGAGCGAGACGGCGAGCGTGGCGTTCGCGCCGAGCTTCGACTTGTTCTTCGTCCCGTCGAGCGCGACGAGCACCGCGTCGACCTCGGCCTGGTCTAAGGCGTCGAGCCCCTCGACCTCGCGCGCGATCAGGTCGTTGACGTTCTCGACGGCGCGCGTCACGCCCTTGCCGCCGTAGCGCTTGCGGTCGCCGTCGCGCAGCTCGACCGCCTCGTGCTCGCCCGTGGACGCGCCCGACGGGACGGCCGCGCGGCCCACCTCGCCGCTCACAAGGAAGACCTCGGCCTCGACGGTCGGGTTGCCGCGCGAGTCGAGAATCTCGCGCGCGTGTACGGAATCAATCAGGCTCATGAAAGCGGCCGCTCCTCGGAATTTGTTGGATTGGAGTTCAGGGAGAATCTACCAAAAGAGGAACAGAACCGCGAGCGGTAGCGAGCGGGTCGAGTCTCAGGAGTGGGACTTCACACGGGTGGACGGGACGGACGGGGTATGAAATTAAGAGTAGGAAAGTCTAAACGGCAAGCCTTCAATTTCTACCCCGCCCGTCCGCGCGAATTCATTCTTTTGACGCGCGGCCCGGCCGCCGGAGCGCCGACCCGCTCGCTACCGCTCGCGGTTCTGCATATAGCCGAGGCCGGCGAGGACGCGCTTGGTGACGGCGATGCGCTCGTCGCGGATGGAGAGGTAGGTGGGGCCTTCTATCTCCGTGGCGAAGAAGTAGGTGTTGTCTTTCGTCTCAAGGTAGCCGACGAACCAGCCGAGGTAGCGGCCCTCGGCGAGCGAGCCGCCGCCGGTCTTGCCGCTCAGCTTGTAGTCGGGCGTCTCTTCGAGCGTCATGATCTCTTTGACGATTGCCGCGGAGCGCTTCGAGACGGGAAGCTCCCCCTTGTAGAAGCGTCTGAGGAAGTCCACCTGCTCGTCGGCGGAAATCCTGAGCGAGCTGTTGAGCCAGAAGTTGTTGACGGGGCCGGAGGCGTCGCCGTTGCCGTAGCGGAGTTTCTGCACGTACTCCTTCATCCGCCGCTCGCCCACGCGCAGCGCCAGCTCGCGGTAGTACCAGACGACCGAACGCTTGAACGCCGTGCGCAGCGTCTGGTCCTGCCACCAGGCGCTGAAGGGGAGCGTGTCGCGGCTGTGCGCCGGGTACTTCTTCTCGTCCCAACTGATGCGGAACTCGGCGTCGGCGATGACGCCGGAGTCGAGGCCGATGAGCGAGTTCGGAATCTTGAAGGTCGAGAAGGGCGAGAAGCGCTCGCGGCAGCGCTCCGCGTCGTGGCGCAGGTACCGGTCATTTTTCAGGTCATAGACGACGAACGCGCCCGCGGGGAACGGTTTGAAGTAGGAGGCGAGGTCGGGGGTGGGGGGCGTCGCCCCGCGCGCCGCGCCGGTTTGAGCCGCGGCCTCGGGCGCGGCGGGGCGCGCGCCCGCGCCGGTCGTGTCGGCACAGCCGAACGCCGCGAACAGTAGCGACGCCGTTAAGAGTGCGGCCCTCAGTCTCATCCGTCTTCTCCGTCTGCGAGCAGTTGGTCGAACGCGTCGTCGGGGAGTTCTTCGAGCGTGCGGACGACGAGGTCGGCGCGCAGCTCGCGGTGGGACGAGAGGACGCCCACCGAGCGCATCCCGGCGCGGCGCGCGGCCTCGGTGCCGGCGGGCGCGTCCTCGACGACGACGCAGGAGGCGGCCGGGACGCCGAGCTTCTCGGCGGCGGCGAGGAAGACCCGCGGGTCGGGCTTGCCCTCGGTCACGTCCTCGGCCGAGGCGACGGCCGAGAAATACTTTTCGAGCCCGAGCGAGGAGATGATGACTTCAAGGTTCTTGCGCGGCGCGGAAGAGGCGACGGCCTGGAGCCAGCCGCGCTCGCGCAGCCGTTCGAGCCAGCGGCGGACGCCCGGCAGAAGCTCTATGCCGCGCTCGCGGACGAGCCCGCGGTAGGCCGCCTCCTTCGCCTCGCCGACGCGCGCGATGTCGGCCGCGGAGTAGGCGGGGAAGTAGTCGCGCAGTATCTCCTCGTTGCGCCGGCCGAAGCTCTCGTCGAACTGTTCGGGCGTGACCTCGAAGCCCTCGGCGGCGAGCGCGCCCAACCAGGAGAGCCAGTGGTACTCGCGCGAGTCGATCAGCGTGCCGTCCACGTCCCAGAGCGCCGCGCGCTTCGCGTCCCGTGTGCCCATGGCGTGCGAGTTTAGCCGCGCCGGGCGGAGTCGGCAAACGGACGGACAAAGGCGCGCGCCGAGCGTATGATGGGAGTCAACCCGAAGTTTTTCGAGTCTGACGGCGGAAGCCGGGCCCTCCGGACGGAGGTGGTATGAACAGAATCCTGCTGGGCGCGCTCGCGGGGCTGGCCGCGACCGCGCCGATGACCCTGGCGATGAAGCTGATGCACGAACAGCTCCCGCGCGAGGAGCGCTACCCACTGCCGCCGCGGCAGGTGACTGAGGGCGTGGCGGAGAAGGCGGGCGTCAACGAGCACCTCGACGAAGAGGGGCGCGAGGCGGCGACGTGGGCGTCGCACTTCGCCTACGGCACGGCGTGCGGCGCGCTCTACGGCGCGCTGGCGGGCCGGCGCGTCGACGCTCACCCGGTGCTCACGGGCGTGGGCTTCGGCGTGGCGGTCTGGGCCGTGAGCTACCTCGGCTGGCTCCCCGCCGCGGGCATCCTCGCCCCGGCGACCGACCACCCGGCGCGCCGCAACGCCCTGATGATCGCCGCCCACGTCGTCTGGGGCGCGACCACGGGCGTCGCGCTGGAACGGCTGGCAGACGATGGAGAGTAGACAGTAGTCAGTAGCGCTCCGCGTCGCGGGCGTTAACGCTGCACCCGGACGATTCACTGACGGCGGTTTTTCTACTGACTACTGACTACTGACTACTGTTCAAGGAGGTCTCATGGAGCGTAAGCACGGGCCCTGGACGATAAGGTCTTCGGAGCGTCTGTACGGGGACGATTTCGCGGAGGTGTGGGTCGACGAGGTCTCGAAGCCGGGCGCGGAGCCCTTGCGGCGCGTGACGATGAGGATGAAGCCGGGCGTGGCCGTGCTGGCGCTCGACGGCGAGGGGTTCGCCTACCTCGTGAAGACGTTCCGCTACGCGGTCGGCAAGGAGTGCGTCGAGGTGGTGCAGGGCGGGACGGAGGAGGGCGAGGAGCCGCCGGAGGCCGCGCGCCGCGAGCTGAAGGAGGAGCTGGGCGTCGAGGCCGAGGAGCTGACCGACCTGGGGCTCATCGACGCCGTCACCTCGCAGGTCTACGCGCCCGCGCAGGTCTTCCTTGCGCGCGGGCTCACGTTCGGCGAGACGGAGAGGGACAGCACGGAAGACTTGCAGACCGTCAAGGTCGGGTTCGAGGAGGCCGTGCGGATGGTGCTCGACGGCGAGATCACGCAGGGCATCTCGTGCGCGCTGATTCTGAAGGCGAGCCGCGTGCTTCAGAGCGAGTCGCGCGGGCGTTAAGAAGAACGGATTCAACACGGGACGCGGGGGCGCGGC
>DASVSK010000125.1:0-7366 GCA_036388135.1 Pyrinomonadaceae bacterium
GAGGCGCGGGCCGGCCGTCGAGCCGCGCGAGATCATGCAGGAGTCGGACGCGGAGCTGCGCGTCGCCTGGGGCGACGGCCGCGAGTGCCGGTACGCCGCGCCGCTGCTGCGACGGCTCTGCCCGTGCGCGCAGTGCGTCAACGAGTTCACGGGCGAGCGCGTGCTCAAGCCCGAGGCCGTCCCCGACGAGCTGAAGATGGAGGACGTCGGGCTCGTCGGCCGCTACGCCCTCACCTTCCGCTGGAGCGACGGCCACGAAACGGGCATCTACAGCTTCCGCTACCTGCGCGAGATTTGTGAATCCGAGTAGACAGTAGCCAGTAGTCAGTAGTCAGTAGCGCTCCGCGTTATGGCCGTTGACGCTGACACACCGGCGTTTCGACTCCGAAGGGGTTTCCTACTGACTACTGACTACTGACTACTGACTACTGTCTACTGTTTACTTATGAAGAAGATTCTGGTCGTCGAGGATGACGAGGTCGAGCGCGAGCTGGTGCGGATGACGTTGGAGCGAGAGGGCTACCGCGTGGTGACGGCCGAGGACGGCGCGCGCGGCTTCGAGCTGGCGCTCGCCGAGCGCCCCGACCTCATCATCACGGACGTCTCCATGCCCACGGCCGACGGCGTCCAGCTCGTGCGCAGCGTCCGCTCCGCGCCCGAGATCGCGCCGACGCCCATCCTCGTCACCACGGGCTTCGGCACCGGCAGCGCGACCTACACGCTCACGCAGGGGGCGGACGCCTACGAGCCGAAGCCGCTCGACCCGGACGCCCTGCGCGAGACCATCCGCAGGCTCCTGGGCTGAGGGCGCGGCCGCGTGGAAGTTTTCAATCAAGGGGGACGACGGTTTTGACTGAGGCAGTCGGCTGGATCAGCTCGCTCATACTCGTGCTGACCATCGCCAAGCAGGTCTACAAGCAGTGGAGCGAGGGGTCGAGCGAGGGCGTCTCGAAGTGGCTCTTCGTCGGGCAGATTTCGGCGTCGCTCGGCTTCACCGTCTACAGTTGGCTCGTCTCCAACTGGGTCTTCGTCGTCACCAACGCCGTCATGCTCGTCAACGGCCTGCTCGGCCTCCTCATCGTCCTCCACCACCGCCGCCGCGAGCGCCGGACGCGCCGCGGGTGACTGACTTCGCGCCCCGGTCTGCTATCATGTGCGCATGAACGAGAGAGATTTTTTCGACGAGAGACCGGAAACCAAGCGCGCCAACTACTCCTGCCCGCACTGCCGCGAGCGCGCCGACTACGAGGTGCGCTGGCTGCGGCGCACGAAGAAGACCCAGATGCCGCGCGGCATGAACGAGCAGCAGAAGGCGCAGTTCTCGAAGGCGCGCGACTACATGGTGCGCGTCGACGACATGATCACCTGCGCGCGCTGCCGCCGCCGCTTCGACATCCCCAACTTCCAGACCGTCGTCTTCATCTGAGCAGAGGAGCAACACCCATGGACGAGTTAATCAAACAGGTCGTCGAACGCACCGGCATCAGCGAGTCGCAGGCGCAGACGGCCGTCACCACCGTTCTCGGCTTCCTCAAGAACCGCCTGCCCGAGCCCATCGCCGGGCAGCTCGACGGCTTCCTCGGCGGCGCGGCCGGCGCGGCGGGCGGCGTCGCGGGCGGCCTCGCCGGAACCGCCGGCGACGTCCTCGGCGGCCTCGGCGGCATGTTCGGCGGCAAGATAGAGTAGCCTTACGGGAAATGCGTCGCGGGGTCTTTCGGTTGATGAAAGACCCCGCGACGCGTTTTCCCGCCGCGCGGTGGAAGCGCGCCCCCGTTCGCATCGCGAGGCGGCGGGGCCGAGTCCCGAAAAGACTCGGCCCCGCCGTTTTTATCTCTTCCGCCGCGTTGTTATTTGGAGTATATTGCGGCCGCCCCTACATCCCGACGACGGAGGAGACGTGATGGCTTCTGAAGAGAGCCTCGTCCGCGCGCTCGACCTCATGACCGTCGCCCCGCAGGCCGAACTCGAAAGCCTGTCCGTGGCGGCGCGCTCCCACACCAGAAACATCCGGCGAGTCGTCGACACGAAGAACGTCGTGGCGGTCGGCATCAGCGAGAAGGTCAGCCAGGGGCAGCCCACCGGCACGCTCGCCCTCACCTTCTACGTCGAGCGCAAGCTCCCGCTCGGCAAGATGAAGGCGAGCGTGGCCGTGCCGCCCGCCGTGCCCGAGTCCATCAGCGGCCCGGCGGTCATCCCGACGGACGTGGTCGCCGTCGGCAAGCCGCGCCTTGAGGTGAAGGACTTGAAGAACCCGCTCGCCGCGAGGAAGCCGCTCCAGCCCGGCCACAGCATCGGCCACGTGAAGACCACGGCGGGCACGTTCGGCGCGGTCGTCACCAGGGACGGGAAGTTCCTCATCCTGAGCAACAGTCACGTCCTCGCCAACAGCGGGCTCGGCAAGAAGGGCGACAGGATTCTCTACCCCGGCGACGCCGACGGCGGCGAAGCGCCCTCGGACATCGTCGGCAAGCTCTTCGACTTCGTAAAGTTCAAGGTCGGGAACGACTTCCTCAACAGGGTCGACGCCGCCGTCGCCCTGCCGCTCGACGACCGTCTGGGCGACCTGACCTCCGAGATAAAAGGGCTCTTCATCCCGAAGGGGACGGCCAGGGCCGCGCGCGACATGGAGGTCGTCAAGGTGGGGCGCACGACGGGGAAGACGAAGGGGCTGGTGAGGGACGTCAACTTCCGACTCGTCCTCAACTACCCGGGCGTCGGCCCGGTCGGCTACCTCGACCAGATATTCTGCACGCGCTACACTAACGGCGGCGACTCGGGCTCGCTGGTGGTGGACACGAAGACGGGCAAGGCCGTCGGGCTTCACTTCGCGGGCTTCCCCGACAGGAACGGCGTCAAGGGGAGCGTCTGCAACCCGATAGACGAGGTGCTGAAGGCGCTCCGGGTTAAGCTTCTGACCAGGGCGGTCAAGATCAAGTGAGGTCTGAAAAGGCGATGGCGACGGAAAAAGAGGCGAACAAGGCGCGCGAGAAGCATTCCGATTTTTTGCGGAAGCTGGGCGCGCATTCGATCCTGGTGGACAAGGTCGGGCGCGGGAAGAAGAGCACCTTCGGCGTCATCGCCTTCTGCGAGGAGGAGCCGTCCGGGTCGGTGCCGGACGAGCTGGAGATAGAGACCGGCGGCGAGAAGAAGAAGGTCCCGTTCGCCGTCCGCGTCACGCCCACGGCGACGCTCGAATAAGCCCGCGCCCGTCGGCGAGCCGAGCCGCCGCCCGCGCACGGGAGACGTCTTCCGCCACCCCGCCAAAGGAGAAAACAGCGATGCCGACTTCGGGTAAAAAGGCGAACAACGCCCCCTCAAGAAAAGGCGCGAAGAGATCGGCGGGCGGCTCGTCCGCGCAGGCCATGCCGCCCGAGAGTTCCGTCCTTTTAGAGACGGCGTTCGAGTCGTTCGGCGGCGGCAAGTACCGTGTCATCGAGACCAACATGGTGGACGCCTACGAAGAGGCGGCCGGCCCGGGCGGCGTCATGAGCCTTGAGGCCCTGGCGAAGAAGCCCACGCCCAGGGGCGACGGCTTCAAAGGCACGGCCCGCAGGGCCGCCAAGATATCCATCGCCAGAGCGCCCACGGAGGAGTTCGACGACGTCAAAGATTTAATCGCCGCCCTCACGCCCGACGCCCAGATGAAAAAGCTCAAGCCGCCGATCAAGACCGACGCGAAGTCGAACCGCGTCGCCGAGGAGAAGCGCAACGTCCGCGTGCGCGCCTTCCTGTACGCGGCCAGCCGCGAGGACGACAACGACTTCCACCTCATCATCGGCCGCGGCCCGAAGGCGAAAGAGCCGATGTACATGACGATGGAGCTGTCGGGGCTGCCCCCGTCCGGCAACGCGTCCTACGCCAGGCTCAAGGCGGCGCGCGCCGCCTACAAGGAGTTCTTCGGCTCGGCCCTGCCGGGGCTCACCTACAAGGTCTACAAGCCGCCCATCCCGGTCGAGATAGAGGGCTCGCTCTTCTTCGACATGAGCCACGCGAAGGGCAGCAAGCCCGGGCCCAGGATTTATAAAGACGACATGCCGACGGTCTGGGAGGTGCACCCCATCACGAAGATAGTCTTCGAGCCGTGAGGCGTGCGCGCGCCGGCGCAGGGAGGGACGACCGTGCCTCGTTCATCGAGCAAAGGGCGGGCGGGCGACGCCGTCCCGCGGGTTAAGGCGGCCGGACGGCTCCGCGGGTTGCCGCCCGCGGAGTCAATCGTCTCGGTCGAGGAGTTCAAATCGCCGAAGACGGGGAAGACCTACCTCGCCATCGAGACTGACGAGATGGACGCTTACGATAAGGTCAAAGGCGGCGGGGGCGCGCGGGGCGCGAAGAAGAGGAAGAAACGCGGGGCGGGCAAGTAGAGGGCACGGGCGAAGGCCCCCGGAGGCTGCGTGAACACTCACGCAGCCTCTCTTACTTTAAGCCGGCCGCGCTAGACGGCGTCGTAGCGCTTGAGTTTGCGGTAGAGGGTCGAGAGGTCGATGCCGAGGACGTTGGCGGCGCGCGCCTTGTCCTGGTTGACGGAGGCGAGGGTGTCGAGGATGTAGCGCCGCTCGACCTCGTCGAGGGTCGGGCGGAGGCCGTCGGGGTCGAGGACGGCCGGGTGCGGGCCGGCCGCGTCGCGGACGCGCGGCGGGAGGCTGTCGGCGTCCACGCGGTCGCCGCTCAGGGTGAAGGCGCGCTCGATGGCGTTCTGTAGCTCGCGGACGTTGCCCGGCCAGTTGTAGTTGATGAGCGCGGTCATGGCCGCGGGCTCTATCGGCTTTTCGTCCTGCCCCTGCTCGCGCGCGGTGCGCTTGACGAAGTGGCGGGCGAGCAGGGGGATGTCCTCGCGCCGCTCGCGCAGGGGCGGCAGGTGAACCTCGATGACGTTGAGGCGGTAGAAGAGGTCTTCGCGGAAGCGCCCCTCTGTGACCTCGCGTTCGAGGTCGCGGTTGGTGGCGCAGATGATGCGCGCGTCGAAGCGCGCGGGCGCGTTCGAGCCGAGCGGCGTGACCTCGTGCTCCTGCACGGCGCGCAGGAGCCTGACCTGTAGCGCCTGGCTTATCTCGCCTATCTCGTCGAGGAAGACCGTGCCGCCCTCGGCCGAGCGGAAGAGGCCGGGGCGCGAGGCCGTCGCGCCGGTGAAGGCCCCCTTCGTGTGGCCGAAGAGTTCCGACTCCAGAAGCGTCTCGGGGAGCGCGCCGCAGTTGATGGCGACGAAGGGGTTCAGGCTGCGCGGGCTGTTGTGGTGGATGGCGCGCGCCACAAGCTCCTTGCCCGTGCCGCTCTCGCCGTAGACGAGGATGTTGGTGTTGGTGGCGGCGACCTTCTCGACGAGGCGGAAGACGCGCTGGAGGCTCTCGGAGGTGCCGATGATCTCGGAGAAGCTGTAGCGCCGGTCGAGCTCGCGGCGCAGGAGCCGGTTCTCGCGGAACAGCTCGCGCTGCCTGAGGGCGTTCTTGACCGATTGCAGCAGGTCTTCGTTGACGAAGGGCTTGGTGACGTAGTCGTAAGCGCCCTTGCGCAGCGCGGCGACGGCCGAGTCGACCGAGGAGTAGGCGGTCATCACAACGACGAGCGCCTCGGGGTCGATGTCCTTGACGCGGTCGAGCAGGGCGAGGCCGTCCATGCCGCCCATGCGGATGTCGGTGAGGGTGACGGCGACGTCCTCGGCGGCGAAGGCTTCGAGCGCCTCCTCCGCGCTCGCCACCGCGGCGACGCGGTGGCCCGACTCTTCGAGCAGCCGCGAGATGATGGCGCGCATCAGGTCTTCGTCTTCGGCGACGAGGATGAGTGGCTGTGTGCTCATTGGAATCAAGTAGATAGTAGGCAGTAGGCAGTAGACAGTAGGCAGTAGGCAGTAGTCAGTAGACAGTAGAAACCCCTGCTTAGCCGCCAGTGTCCTTTAGCACTCAACGCCCGCCCCGCGGAGCGCTACTGGCTACTGACTACTGCCTACTGTCTACTCTCTAAGTCCTTCCACTCGGCGGCGAGCGCCGAGTAGGAGACGAGGTCTTTGAAGTGGTCGTGTACCCACTCGGCCTGGCGGTGCGTGCCTTCCGGCTTGAAGCCGAGGCGCTCGGGGATGCGTCGGCTGCGGTGGTTGTCGACCGCGCAGTAGATTTCGACGCGGTTCAGGCGCAGCTCCCCGAAGGCGTGCGAGACGAGCGCGCGGCACGAGCGCGTCATGAGGCCGCGCCCCTGATACGCCGAGCCGAGCCAGTAGCCGATGTCGGTCTTGCGGTTCGACCAGTCGATGTTGTTATAGCCGATGCTCCCGGCGACCCGACCCGCGTAGAAGAGGAGCGTGGCGAAGCCCTGGTCTTCCGCGTACTGCCGGATGTTGCGCCGTATGAACTCGCGCGCGTCGTCGACCGAGTAGCGCTCGGTGGCCCAGGGCATCCACGGCCGCAGGTGCGCGAGGTCGCGCCGCACGAGCGCCGTCAGCTCCTCGGCGTGCCGCTCTTCGACCGGCCGCAGCTCCAACTGTTCGTCTATTCGTCGGCTGAACATCGTCTCACTCCCCGGCGGCGAAGGGCGCGCCCGCCGTGGAAGTCTGCACGGAGGCGGCCGCGTTCGCAAGCACTTTCGGCGACGACGCCCCCGCGCCCGCGGGGAGCGAGACGCGCACGCTCGTGCCGCGCCCCCCCGCGCCGGGCCCGACCGCGATGCGGCCGCCGTGCGCGGTGACGATGCCGTAGCAGACGGCCAGGCCCAGCCCCGTCCCGCGACCCGCGCCCTTCGTCGTGAAGAACGGGTCGAAGACGCGCGGCAGGACGTCTTCGGGGATGCCGTGGCCGGTGTCCGAGACCTCGACGACGGCCTCGCCCGCCGCCGCGTCGTGCGAGAGGCGGACGCGCAGGTCGCCGCCTTCGGGCATCGCGTCGCGCGCGTTCAGCAGCAGGTTGAGGAAGACCTGCTGCAACTGGTCGGCGTCGGCCGGGACCTTCGGCGCGCGCGGATCGAAGTCCGTGGCGACGCGCAGCCGCTTGAAGCCCTTGTCGAAGCCCGCGAGGCGCAAGCTCGACTCGACGACGCGCGCGAGGTCTAAGGGCGCGCGCTCGGGCGGGCGCTGCCGCGCGAAGTCCATCATGTCGCGCAAGACCTGCGAGATGCGCGCGATCTGCGTCGAGGCCAGCCGCAGCATCTCGCGCGTCTCGGCCTCGTTATCCGAGGTGAGCGGGCGCGACTGAAGTATCTGGATGAGCGAGGAGATGGAGGCGAGCGGGTTGTTGACCTCGTGGGCCACGCCCGCGGCCAGAGCGCCCGCGGCCGCCAGCTTCTCCGTGCGGACGAGGTGGTCGTTTAAGGCGCGCAGCCGCTCGATGTCCTCGGCCATCTTGCGGCTCATCTCGTTGAAGGAGTCGGCGAGCAGGCCGACCTC
>DASVSK010000126.1:0-4929 GCA_036388135.1 Pyrinomonadaceae bacterium
TGGAGCAGCCGCCGCTCACGCTCGACGACCAGCTCGACTACAAGGTCACGCAGCTTCCCGGGGGCGTGCCGCTCGTCGCGTCGAACTTCGAGAACATGACGAGCGCGACCACCGGCGTCGCGCTCAGGCTCGACGGCGTGCCGCGGGGGCAGCTCTTTTACCTCTCGGCGATGCCGGCGCTGCTCACGCAGGTCGGCGTCATACGCGACGGCAAGCCGGTCACGTACGAGCAGATGAGCGAGATGCTCCGCAAGGAGATTCTGTCGCTCAACGCGTACTTCAGCACAAACTTCCGCACGGGGCGCGCGGAGCTGGCCGTGCGCGGCGCTGGCAACGACGCGGCCGAGTCGCAGCGCGCGCTCGGTTGGATGAGGCTCGTGCTGGCGAGCCCCGACTGGCGCGCCGAGAACCTCCCGCGCATCCGCGACGTCGTCGACCAGGTCTTGAGCGGCATGCGCAACCGCACGCAGGGCTCGGAGGAGTCGTGGGTCAACGACCCGGCGAACGCCTACTGGCGGCAGGACAATCCCCTCCTGCTGTCGGTCTCGTCCTTCATGACGCAGTCGCACAACGTCCACCGCCTCCGCTGGCTGCTCAAGGACGCGGGCGCGGACCGCGACGCCGCGGCCGCCTTCTTCGACTCTCTCGCCGCCGCGCCCAAACAGAGCGCCGCGCGCGAGAACCTGAAGAACCTCCTGGTCGCCTTCCAGAAGGGCGAGCTGAAAGACCGCCACTACAACGACCTGAAGTCGGCCTTCAACGCGCTCCCGCAGGGCGCGAAGGCGGTCGCGACCGACGCGGCGAAAGACCTCGACCAACTGCTCTCCGACATCCCCGACGAGACGCTGGCGGCCGACTGGGAGTACCTCGTCAGGCAGATGCGGCGCGACCTGCTCGTCCCGCCCGCGCAGGCGCTCGCGGAGCTGAACGACGTGCGCCAGAGCCTCCTGAAGACGGGCGGCGCGCGCATGTTCATGGTCTCGTCGTCGGCGACGCGCGCGCAGCTCGAGCCGGGCGTGCGCGAGCTGCTCGGCGGCTTTCAGGCCGCGCCGCTCGCGCCCGCGAAGCACGCGTCCGTCAGGCTCGTCGAGTCGCGCCTGCGCGAGCGCGCGGGCGACAAGGGCGCGCCGGTCTTCGTCGGGCTCGTCAACCCGAACACGCAGGGCGGCGTCTTCCTCAACTCCGCGCCCGCCGCGACCTACGCCGACGCCGACAACCGGGAGGCGCTGCTGGAGTTCCTCGCCTCGCGGCTCTACGGCGGCGGCGGCGCGCACGGCATCTTCATCAAGACGTGGGGCGCGGGGCTCGCCTACTCGAACGGGCTCGGCGGGTCGCCCTCGACGGGCCGCGTCAGCTACTACGCCGAGCGCACGCCGGAGCTGCCGCAGACGCTCCGCTTCGTCATCGACGAACTGAAGAAGGCGAAGCCCGACCCCGGCCTCGTCGAGTACGCCGTCGCCGTCGCCTTCTCGCAGTTCCGCTCGGCCTCGCCCTACGAGGCGCGAGGCGAGTCGATGGCCGCCGACATCGCCGACGGCACGCCGCCCGAGGCGGTGCGCAAGTTCCGCCAGGGGCTTCTGGACCTGCGCCGGATGCCGAACCTCTCGGACGAGCTTTTCAAGCGGATGAACACGGTCTACGGGCGCATCCTGCCGGGGCTCGGCGCGAAGGCGGGCGGCGTCGAGGGCGGCGTCTTCTACGTCATCGGCCCCGAGAAGCAGCTCTCCGCCTACGAGCAGTACCTCAAGACGGTCGAAGGCCCCGACGCGCGGCTCTACCGCATCTACCCGCGCGACTACTGGATTCAGCTCGACGCGGGCGGGACGGACGGCCGACCCGCCGGCAACTAGTCCGGGACGACGAAAAGGGAGAAGGCCGCTCAAGTTAATGAGCGGCCTTCTCCCTTTTCGTCAGCTTGGGCGGCCTTCCCCTCTCCGCCCGCGCGCGACCTTCAGCCGAAGATGTCGCGCACCTTGTCCATCAGCCCCTTGTCGGTGAGGTCTTTCTCCTCTACCTGCGCGAGCTGTTCGAGGAGCTTGCGCTGCTCGCGCGTCAGGGTCGTCGGCGTGACCACCGTCACCGAGACGAAGAGGTCGCCGCGGCCGCGGCCGCCCAGCACCGGCATGCCGTGACCCTTGAGGCGGAAGACCGTCCCGGTCTGCGTCCCCGCCGGCACCTTCAGAGACTCCTGCCGGTCGAGCGTCGGCACGGTCGTCTCCGCGCCGAGCGCGGCCTGCGCGAAGGTGACGGGGACGGAGGCGTAGAGGTTGTTGCCCTGCCGCTCGAACGTCTCGTGCTCCTTGACGTGGATGACGACGTAGAGGTCGCCCGCCGGGCCGCCCTGCGCCCCGCCCTCGCCCTCACCCGCCAGCCGCAGCCGCGACCCCGTCTCGACGCCCGCCGGTATCTTGACCTCGATCTGCTTCTCGCGCTCGACGCGCCCCGCGCCCTTGCACGCCTCGCACGGCGTCCGGATGACGCGCCCCGCGCCGCGGCACTGACCGCACGTGCGCGCCACCGAGAAGAAGCCCTGCTGGTACCTGACCTGCCCCGCGCCCGCGCAGCCCTGGCAAGTCTCGGGCTGCGTGCCCGGGGCCGCGCCCGAGCCCTTGCATGACTCGCAGGCTTCCAGTCGCGGGACGCGGAGCTGCGCCGTCATCCCGGCGGCAGCCTCTTCGAGCGTCATCTCCAGGTCGTAGCGCAAGTCAGCGCCGCGCTGCGCCGCGCCCCTGCGCCCGCCCGCCGCGCCGCCGCGGCCGCCGAAGACCTCGCCGAAGCCGAAGAGGTCGCCGAGGATGTCCTCGATGCCGCCGAACCCTTGCGCGCCCCAGTTGGCCTGCGCGCCCGCCGCGCCCGAGACGCCGGCGTGGCCGAAGCGGTCGTAGCGCGCGCGCTGCTCGGCGTCGGAGAGCACGGAGTAGGCCTCGGCCGCCTCCTTGAACTTCTCCTCGGCCTCGGCGTCGCCGGGGTTCTTGTCCGGGTGGTGGCGGACGGCGAGCTTGCGGTAGGCGGTCTTTATCTCCGCCTCGTTCGCGCCCCGGCTCACGCCGAGGACTTCGTAATAGTCGCGTTTAGCCATCTCTTAAAAGTGACGAGTGACGGGTGACGAGTTAAAAAGAAATTCTAACTCGTCACCCGTCACTTGTCACCCGTCACTGCTTTTAGCGCCCGTTGTGCTCGGCCACGGGGTTGAGCATGGCGAGCGTGAGCTGCGACGCGATGCGCTCAAGGCGCTGCGTGGCCTCCCCGATGGCCTCGACGTTCTCGGACTTGAGCAGCTCCTCGCACTCGACGAAGGCGTCCTGCGTCATCAGGCGCTCGCCCGACGAGAGCGCGCTGCCGAACTCCGTGAAGGTGCGCTGCGTGTTGCGGAGCAGGCCTTCGAGCTTGGTGCGCTGGACGAGCAGCTCCTTGGCGCGGCGGTCGGCCTCGGCCGAGGTCTGCGCCTCGGCGATCATGCGGTCGATCTCGTCGGTGGAGAGCCCCGAAGTGGGCGTGACCTTCATCTGCTGCTGGCGTCCGCTCGCCTTGTCGGCGGCCGAGACGCTGAGGATTCCGTTGGCGTCCACCTCGAACGTGACCTCGATCTGCGGCGCGCCGCGCGGCGAGGCGGGTATGCCGACCAGCTCGAACTTGCCCAAAGAGCGGTTGTGCTGCGAGATTTCGCGCTCGCCCTGGAGGACGTGAATCTCGACCGACGACTGGTTGTCGACGACCGTGGTGAAGGTCTGGCTGTTGCGGAGCGGGATGGTCGAGTTGCGCTCGATGATCTTGTGGAAGAGGCCGCCGCGCGTCTCAAGGCCGAGCGAGAGCGGGAGGACGTCTAAGAGCACGATGTCCTTGACGTCGCCCGTCAGCACGCCGCCCTGGATGGCCGCGCCCATCGCCACCACCTCGTCGGGGTTGATCTCGGCCGACGGGTCTTTGCCGAAGATTTCGCGGACGGTGCGCGCGATGATGGGCGAGCGCGTCTGGCCGCCGACGAGCAGGACCTTGTCGACGTCCTTCGGCTGGAGCTTGGCGTCCCACAGCGCCTTCTGGCACGGCTCGACGGTGCGCTCGACGAGGTCGGAGATGAGCGCCTCGAAGGTCTCGCGCGTCAGCGTCTTGCTGAAGTGCTTCGGGCCCGAGGCGTCGGCCGCGATGAAGGGCAGGTTGATGTTCGTCTCGGAGAGCGACGAGAGGTCGCACTTGGCGCGCTCGGCCGCCTCCTTCAGGCGCTGGAGCGCGAGGCGGTCGGTGCGCAGGTCGATGCCCGTCTCCTCGTTGAACTGCTTGACCATCCAGCCGATGATGCGCTCGTCGAAGTCCTCGCCGCCGAGGAAGGTGTTGCCCGACGTGGCGAGCACCTCGTAGACGCCGTCGTTGATTTCGAGGATCGAGATGTCGAAGGTGCCGCCGCCGAGGTCGTAGACGGCGATGCGCTCGCTCTCGCCGCGACCCAGACCGTAGGCGAGCGCCGCGGCCGTCGGCTCGTTGATGATGCGCTCGACGCGCAGGCCCGCGATCTTGCCGGCGTCCTTCGTCGCCTGCCGCTGCGTGTCGTCGAAGTAGGCGGGCACGGTGATGATGGCCTCGGTCACGGGCTCGCCGAGGAAGTCCTCGGCCGCGGCCTTGAGGCGCTGCAGGACGATGCCGGAAATCTCCTGCGGGCTGTAGACGCGCCCCTGCACCTGTATGCGCGCGTCGCCGTTCGACGCCTCGACGATCTCGAAGGGCGAGGTCTCGCGCGCGCGCTCCACCTCGTCCTCCTTGTGCTTGCGGCCGATGAGGCGCTTGACGGCGTAGATGGTGTTGGCGGCGTTCGTCACGGCCTGGCGCTTGGCGATCTGGCCGACGAGGCGCTCGCCCTTGTCCGTGAAGCCGACCACGGTGGGGGTCGTGCGCCCGCCCTCCTTGTTCGGCACGATCTGCACCGCGCCGCCTTCG
>DASVSK010000127.1:0-1817 GCA_036388135.1 Pyrinomonadaceae bacterium
CGCGGCGATTTGAACGAGCAGGCATTCGGCCGCGTTGCGCGCGCCGCAGCCGGTCGGGTCGAGGTGGAGGACGATCTGGCGCGCCTCCTCCACGCGCTCGACCGGGCAGCCGGAGAGTTCCGCCATCTCTTCGTTGGTCGCGTTCAGGCGGCCGTCGCCGTCGAGGTTGCCGATGACGCACTCGCAGACGTCGACGAGGTCTTCGGGCACCTGCGTCATGTGGAGCTGCCACATGAGGTGCTCCGAGAGCGAGGGCGCGCGCGTCAAAAACTGCTCGAAGGTCGGCGCGTCCTCCTTGTACTCGTACTCCTGCGTCTTGTAGCCGGGGTCGAGGTAGTCCTGGAACTCGCGCCCGAAGTCTATCTCCTCGAAGGCGTCGCCGCCCTGCTCGGGCGCGTCCCCGGCCTCGCCGAACTCCTCGCCGCGCTCGGCCGCGTCGAAGGTCTCGGGCGACTCGAAGCCCTCGGCCGCCGCGGCGTCGCCCGCGCCGTTGGCCGAGGCGGCTCCGTTGAGCGAGTCGGGCGCGAGGGCGGAGACCGACGGCGCGTCGTCGAGCGAGCCGGCGAGCTGGTCGAGAATCTCCTTCTCTAGCTCGCGCTTCTCGTCCTGCGACTGCACCTCTTCGATGACGGGGTTTTCGAGGAGCTGTTGCTGGATGAGGTCGCCCAGTTCGAGCGAGGTCATTTGCAGCATCTCGATGCGCTGGCGCAACTGCGGCGTCAGGACGAGGCGCTGCGAAAGGTTTGTGGTGAGCTTGACCGACATGCTTCTGGCTAAATACTAGCTTCTTAAATTATCGGGTATTTGTTTTCAAGAAACCGTCACGCGGTTCGGGAGAGATTATATCAGAAATCGGTAGTCAGTAGTCAGTAGTCAGTAGTCAGTAGAAAAACCCTCTTGGAGAGCCGGCCGGCCGGAATCATGGGCGCTCGCGAAGCGGGGCCTACTGTCTACTGACTGCTGACTACTGTCTACTTCCCCCCTCACATCCGGAACTTCTCGCCGAGGTAGAGGCGGCGCACCTCGGGGTCTTCCGTCAGCTCCAGGGGCGCGCCCGAGCGGAAGATGCGGCCGTCGGCCATGATGTAGGCGCGGTCGGTGACGCCGAGCGTCTCGCGGACGTTGTGGTCGGTGATGAGGATGCCGATGCCGCGGCGTCGCAGGTAAAGAATCATCTGCTGGATGTCGTCGACCGCCTTCGGGTCGATGCCGGCGAAGGGCTCGTCGAGGAGGATGAACTGCGGCTCTGTGGCGAGCGCGCGCGCGATCTCCGTCCGGCGGCGCTCGCCGCCCGAGAGCGCGTCGGCGCGCGTGTTGCGCACGTGCTCGATGCCGAACTCGGCGAGCAGCTCTTCGAGCCGCTTGAGCCGCTCTGCGCGCCGCAGCCCCAGCGTCTCCAGCACGGCGAGGACGTTCTCGGCGGCGGTCATCCGCCGGAAGACCGACGGCTCCTGCGGCAGGTACCCGACGCCGAGCCGCGCCCGCAGGTACATCGCCATCTTCGTGATGTCGCGCCCGGCCAGCGTGATGCGCCCCGCGTTGGGCCGCTCCAGCCCGATTATCATGTAGAAGGTCGTGGTCTTCCCCGCCCCGTTCGCGCCGAGGAGCCCCACGACCTCGCCCGGCTCCACGTGCAGGCTGACGCCGTCCACCACGCGCCGCCGCCCGTAGCTCTTCACCAGCTCGGCCGCGGCCAGCGCCCGCGGCGACGCCTCGCGCCGGTCGCGCGCCTCGCGCGCCGCCGCCGACGCCTCGCCGGCCGCCTCGATGATCTCCTCGGTTGCCATTAAAGCAGTGACGGGTGACGGGCGGCGTGC
>DASVSK010000128.1:0-11569 GCA_036388135.1 Pyrinomonadaceae bacterium
GAGACGCTGCGCACGACTTTCGTCACCGAAGGCGGCGAGCCGCGGCAGCTCGTCAACGAGCCCGCGCCCTTCCGGCTGCCGGTCACAGACCTGACGGGTCTACCCGCCGCGGCGCGCGACGCGGAGGCGTGGCGGCTCGCCGAGGAGGAGGCGGAGCGGCTCTTCGACCTCAGCCGCGACACGCTGCTGCGCGCGCGCCTGCTGCGCCTCGACGAAGAAGCGCACGTGCTGCTGATGTCCACGCACCACATCACCAGCGACGGCTGGTCGAGGGGCGTGCTCGCAGGCGAGCTGATGGCCTTCTACGAAGCCTTCGGCGCGGGGCGTGAGCCCGCCCTCCCCGAGCTGCCCGTGCAGTACGCCGACTACGCCGTGTGGCAGCGCGAGTACCTTTCTGGCGAGGTGCTGGAAGAACAGCTCCGTTACTGGCGCGAGCAGCTCGGCGGGGAGCTGCCCGTCCTGGAGCTGCCGGCCGACCGCCCGCGCCCGCCCATGCCCTCTTACCACGGCGCTTATTACCAGCTTGAGTTCCCGGAAAAACTTGGCGCGCGCCTGCGTGCGCTGGCCCGCGAGGGCGGGGCGACGCTCTTCATGGTGCTGCTGGCGGCCTTCGACGTGCTGCTCTACAGGTACACGGGGCAGACCGACCTCATCGTCGGGACGCCCAACGCCGGGCGCAACCGGCAGGAGGTCGAGCGCCTCATCGGCTTCTTCGTCAACACGCTCGTCCTGCGCACGAACCTCGGCGGCAACCCAACCTTCAGGGAGTTGCTCGGGCGCGTGCGCCGCGTGGCGCTCGGCGCGCAGGCCAACCAGGAGCTGCCCTTCGAGAAGCTGGTCGAAGAGCTGCACCCGCAGCGTGACATGAGCCGCAACCCGCTCTTCCAGGTCGCGTTCGGGTTGCAGAACGCGCCCGAGCAGGACTTCGCGCTGCCCGGCCTGTCGATGACGACGCTCGAAGTCGGCGGCGGCACGGCGAGGTTCGACCTTGAGTTCTACCTCTGGGAGAGCGACGAGTCGCTGGGCGGCGCGGTCACCTACAGCACCGACCTCTTCGACGAGGCGAGCGTCGCGCGGCTCCACACGCACTTCGTCCGGCTGCTCGAAGGCGTCGTCGCCGACCCCGACGCGCGCATCTTCGACCTCCCGCTGCTGACCGAGGCCGAGCGGCGGCAGATGCTCGTAGAATGGAACCAGACCGCCGCGCCCTACCCGCGCCGCCTCTGCCTCCACCAGCTCTTCGAGGCGCAGGCCGCGCGCACGCCCGGCCGTGTGGCGCTGTCGTTCGGCGGCGAGCGCGTCACCTACGCCGAGCTGAACCGGCGCGCGAACCGTCTGGCGCACCGCCTGCGCGCGGCCGGCGTCGGGCCCGAGGTGCTCGTCGGCGTCCTCGCGGGCCGGTCGGCGGAGATGCTGGCCGGGTTGCTCGCGGTGCTCAAGGCGGGCGGGGCCTACGTGCCGCTCGACCCGCAGTACCCGCGCGAGCGGCTCGCCTTCATGCTGGCGGACACGGCCGCGCCGGTCTTACTCACCGAGCGACACCTGTCCGCGGCGCTGCCCACGCGGGGCGCGCGCGTCGTCTTCCTCGACGAAGGGGCCGATATCTCTGGCGACGACGATGCGGAGGCCGCGGACAACCCGACGCCATCGGCGACTTCCGACAACCTCGCCTACGTCATCTACACGTCGGGCTCGACGGGGCGGCCGAAAGGCGTCGCCATCGAGCACCGCAGCGCCGTCGCCTTCCTCCAGTGGGCGGCGGGGCGCTTCACGGAGGCGGAACTTTCCGGCACGCTGGCTTCGACTTCCATCTGCTTCGACCTTTCGATCTTCGAGCTGTTCGCGCCCTTGAGTTGCGGCGGCTCGGTCGTGCTGGCCGAGAACGCGCTGGCGCTCCCGTCGCTCGGCGCGGCGGCGGAGGTGACGCTCGTCAACACCGTGCCGTCGGCGATGGCGGAACTCGTCAGGGGCGGCGGCCTGCCCGCCTCGGTTCGCGTCGTCAACCTCGCGGGCGAGCCGCTCAAGGCTTCCCTCGCCGAAGAGGTCTACCGCCACGAACACGTCGGAAAGGTCTACAACCTCTACGGCCCTTCGGAGGACACGACCTACTCGACGGAGGCGCTCGTCGTGCGCGGTGACGGGCGCGAGCCTTCCGTCGGCCGCCCCATCTCCAACAGCGAAGTCTACCTGCTCGACGGGCACCTACAGCCGACGCCGTTGGGCGTGGCGGGTGAGCTGTACCTCGGCGGGGCGGGGCTGGCGCGCGGCTACCTCGGCCGCCCCGCCGCGACGGCCGAACGCTTCATCCCGCACCCGTTCGGCGGCGAGCCCGGCGCGCGCCTCTACCGGACGGGCGACCTCGCGCGCTTCCTGCCCGACGGCCGGATAGACCTCATCGGCCGCGTCGACCAGCAGGTCAAAGTTCGCGGCTTCCGCATCGAGCCGGGCGAGATAGAGGTCGCGCTCTGCGCGCACGCGCAGGTGCGCGCGGCGGCCGTCATCGCGCGCGGCGACGCGCCCGGCGAGAAACACCTGATAGCTTACGTCGCGCCGCGGCCGGGGGCGACGCCCGCGCCCGCCGAGCTGCGCGCCTACCTCCGGACGAAGCTGCCCGAGTACATGATTCCCTCGGGCTTCGTGACGCTCGACGAGCTGCCGCTCACGGCGAACGGCAAGACCGACCGCCGCGCGCTGCAAAACCTCCCGCCCCCGGAGGCCCCGCGGCAGGGGACCTTCGTCGCGCCCCGCGACGAGCTGGAGAGACAGCTCGCGGACATCTGGGAAGAGGTGCTCAAGGCGCGCGCCGTCGGCGTCCGCGACAACTTCTTCGACCTCGGCGGCCACTCGCTGCTGGCGACGCGCGTGGTGAGCCACGTGCGCGAGAGGTGCGGCGTCGAGCTGCCTCTGCGCGTGATGTTCGAGTCGCCGACCGTGGAGGGGATAGCGCTCCACGTCAGGGACGCCGGCCGTGTGCGGGAGGACGTGGGACGCCTGAGCAACATGCTGGACAGGCTGGAGCAGCTTTCGGAAGAGGAAGTGCGGGCGCTCCTAGAATCGGCGGGCGACGGGCGACCCGGCGGCGAGGCGGGCCAATGAGCAATATCACAAAACGCATCGCGGGCTTGTCGCCCGACAGGAGGAAGCTCCTGGAACGGCTCATGAAGCAGGAGCGCGTCGACGTCGCGCGCGCGGTGATTATGCCGCGCCGCCGCGACCCCGGCCCGCTCCCGCTCTCGTTCGCGCAGCAGCGCCTCTGGTTCCTCCAACAGTTGGAGCCGGAGAGCCCGGCCTACAACCTGCCGAGCGCGCTGCGCCTCACCGACGCGCTGGACGCGGACGCGCTTGAGCGCAGCCTCCGCGAGATAGTACGCCGCCACGAATCGCTGCGCACCACGTTCGGCATCGACGGCGGCCGGCCGCGGCAGTTTATCGCCGACGCGAGCCCCGTGCGGCTCCACGTCACAGACCTCTCGGGGCTGCCCGACTCCGAGCGCGAGGCGGAGTCGCAGCGCCTCTTGGAAGAGGAAATCCGACGCCCCTTCGACCTCGCGCGCGGCCCGCTGTTCCGCGCCTCCTTGCTCAGACTCGGCGAGCGCGAGCACACGCTGCTGCTCGTCATGCACCACATCGTCAGCGACGGCTGGTCGATGGGCGTGCTGGTGCGTGAGCTGTCGACGCTCTACGCGGCCTTCAGGCAGGGCGCGGAGCCGGGGCTGGCGGAGTTGCCCGTGCAGTACGCGGACTACGCGGTGTGGCAGCGCGAGTACCTTTCGGGCGAGGTGCTGGAGGAGCAGCTCCGCTACTGGCGCGGGCAGCTCCGCGGGGGGCTGCCCGCCCTTGAGCTGCCGGCCGACCGGCCGCGCCCGGCCGTCCGTTCGTACCGCGGCTCGGAGGAACTGGCGGAGGTGGACGCGCGCCTCGCCGAAGGGCTGCGGGCGCTCGGCCGCGAGGGCGGGGCGACGCTCTTCATGGTGCTGCTCGCGGCCTTCGACGTGCTGCTCTACAGGTACACGGGGCGCACCGACCTCGTCGTCGGGACGCCGGTGGCCGGGCGGACGCGCGCGGAGGTCGAGAACCTCATCGGCTTCTTCGTCAACACGCTGGCGCTGCGGACGGAGCTGGACGGCACCGTGAGCTTCCGCGAGCTGCTGCGGCGCGTGCGCGAGACCACGGTCGGCGCCTTCGCACACCAGGAGCTGCCGTTCGAGAAGGTGGTCGAAGAGCTGCGGCCGGAACGCAACACGAGCCACGCGCCTCTCTTTCAGGTCATGTTCGCGTTGCAGAATGCCTCGGACGACGAGCTTGAGCTGGCCGGGGTGGGCGTCGAGGAGCTGGACACGGAGACGGGGACGGCGAAGTTAGACTTGCGGCTGTCGGCGCGGGAGACGCACGACGGGTTGCTCCTCTCGATACGCTACAGCACCGACCTCTTCGACGCGCCACGCATCCGGCTCATGCTCGCGCACTACCGCGTCCTGCTCGAAGGCGTCGTCGCCGACCCGGACGCGCGCGTCTCCGACCTGCCGCTGCTGACCGCGGGCGAGCGGCGGCAACTGCTCGTCGAGTGGAACGACACGGCGCGCGTCTACCCGGCGGAGAAGTGCCTGCACCAGCTCTGCGAGGAGCAGGCCGCGCGCACCCCCGGGGCCGCGGCCGTCATCTTCGAGCGCGAGGAGCTGACCTACGCCAAGCTGAACGCGCGCGCCAACCGCCTCGCACGTCGCCTGCGCGCGCTCGGCGTCGGCGCGGACACGCGCGTCGGCGTCATGATGGAGCGCTCGACGGAGCTGGTCGTCGCGCTGCTCGCGGTGCTCAAGGCGGGCGGGGCCTACGTGCCGCTCGACCCTTCGTACCCGCGCGAGCGCCTTTCTTTCATGCTCGAAGACGCCGACTGCCACGTGCTGCTGACGCAGCGGAGGCTGCTCGACGGCCTCCCGGCCGGACGCGGGCGGGTGGTCTGCGTGGACGACCCGGCGGCCTTCGACGGGCTCTCCGCCGAAGACCTCGCGCCCTCGGCGACGCCCGACAACCTCGCCTACGTCATCTACACGTCGGGCTCGACCGGTCAACCGAAGGGCGCGATGAACACGCACCACGCCATCGTCAACCGCCTGCTCTGGATGCAGGACGAGTACGGGCTGACGGCTTCGGACGTCGTCATGCAGAAGACGCCCTTCAGCTTCGACGTCTCGGTCTGGGAGTTCTTCTGGCCGCTGATGACGGGGGCCGCGCTCGTCGTGGCGCGCCCCGAGGGGCACAGGGACAGCACGTACCTCGTCGACCTCATTCTTGAGCGGCGCGTCACGACGCTCCACTTCGTGCCCTCGATGTTGCAGGTCTTTCTCGAAGAGCCGCGCGTCCCACAGTGCGCGAGCCTGCGGCGGGTCATATCGAGCGGCGAGGCGCTGCCCCACGCACTGGGGCGGCGCTTCTTCGCGCGCTCGGGGGCCGAGCTTCATAACCTTTACGGGCCGACCGAGGCGGCGGTGGACGTGACCTCCTGGGCCTGCCGCCGCGACGCCAAAGGGCCGGCCGTGCCCATCGGCCGACCGATTGCAAACATCCGCACTTACGTCCTCGACCCGCGCCTCAACCCAGTCCCCGCGGGCGTCGCCGGGGAACTGCACCTCGGGGGCCGTGGGCTGGCGCGCGGCTACCTGAACCGCCCCGGCCTGACGGCCGAGAAGTTCATCCCCGACCCGTTCTCGCAGGAGCCGGGCGAGCGCCTCTACCGGACGGGAGACCTCGCGCGCCACCTCCCCGGGGGAGAGCTTGAGTACCTCGGCCGCATCGACCACCAGGTCAAGATTCGCGGCTTCCGCGTCGAGCTGGGCGAGATAGAGGCCGCGCTCGGCGCGCACGCGTCGGTGCGTGAGTGCGTCGTGACGTTGAGGGAGGATGGCGGCGACAGGCGGCTCGTCGCCTACGTCGTCGGCGGGACCGGCTCGCGGCCCGAGGCGGGCGAGTTGCGCGCGCACCTGCGCGGGCGGCTGCCGGAGTACATGGTGCCCGCGGACTTCGTCGTGCTCGACGCGCTGCCGCTCTCGCCCAACGGGAAGGTCGAACGCGGGGCGCTGCCCGCGCCAGACGTCGCCCGCGCCGACGCGCGGAGCGAGTACGTCGCGCCGCGCACGCCGACCGAGGCGGCGCTCGCGGCGATGTGGGCCGAAATCCTGCGCGTCGAGCGCGTGGGGGTCACGGACAACTTTTTCGAGCTGGGAGGCGATTCCATCAAGGGCGCGGTCTTCATCAACCGCCTCCAGGAGAGGCTGGGCGAGATCGTCCACGTCGTCACCATCTTCAACGGGCCGACCGTCGGCCAGCTCGCGGCATACCTCGAAGAGCAGTACGGCGGGGCCGTGCGCAGGCTGACGGCGGACGAGCTGACGGCGGACGCGGTCGAGACCGCCGCACCAGCCGCGCCGCCCCGCGCCTTGCGCGTCACGGAGATGCGGGAACTGCTCGGACGCCCGGCGCGCCGCGGCGCGCGCGACACGGCGGGCAGGAATCCGCGCGCGGTGTTCGTCCTCTCGCCGCCGCGCTCGGGCTCGACGCTCCTGCGTGTGATGCTCGCCGGCCACCCGCTCCTCTTCGCCCCGCCGGAACTCGAACTGCTCTCCTTCGACACGCTGCGGGAGAGGCGCGCGGCCTTCTCCGGCGCAAACAGCTTCTGGCTGGAGGGGCTCGTCCGCGCCGTCATGGAGTTGAAGGGCTGCGACGCGGCCGAGGCCGGGCGCGTCACGGAGGATTTGGAGGCGCGTGGGCTGACGACGAAGGAGTGTTACCGCCTGTTGCAGGAATGGCTCGGCGAGAGGAGGCTGGTCGACAAGACGCCCTCCTACGCGTTCGACCCTTCGGCGCTGGCGAGGGCCGAAGAGGACTTTGAAGAACCGCTCTACGTCCACCTGATTCGGCACCCGTTCGGCATGATCCGCTCGTTCGAAGAGGCGCGCATGGAGCAAATCTTCTTCAGGCGCGAGCACCCGTTCACGCGGCGCGAGCTGGCGGAGCTGACCTGGCTCGTCAGCCACCAGAACATCGTCAGTTTTCTGGAACGGGTGCCGCGCGGGCGTCAGCACCGCGTGCGCTTCGAGGAGCTGCTCGACGCGCCCGAGGCGGTGCTGCGCGGGCTGTGTCGCTTCCTGGGCGTCGAGTTTGCGGCGGAGATGTGCAGCCCCTATCAGGATAAGCGGCGGCGCATGACGGACGGCGTCCACGCCGAATCGCGCATGCTCGGCGACGTCAAGGTCCCCCGCCACGCCGGCGTCGACGCGCGCGTCGGCGCCAGGTGGAGGGAGCAGCGCGGCCTTGACGACCTGGCACCCGAGACGTGGGAGATGGCCGCCGCACTCGGTTATCAGGTCGAGCGGGGCGAGGCCGCACGGGCGGGCTTGGAAGGCGTGCCCGCGTCGGGCGAAACGTCGCGGCCCGCGGCGGACGTCGCGCGGGAGCAGGCGTTTGACGACCCGGCGAAGATTCGGCCCCGGCGGTCGGGCCCGTCGCCGTCCTCGACGCTCGTCATGCTTCAGCCTCACGGCAGTCGGCCGCCCTTCTTCTGCGTCCACCCGGCGGGGGCGAACACCCTCTGCTATGCCGAGCTGTCGCGGCAGCTCGGCGAGGGGCAGCCGTTCTACGGGTTGCAGGCACCGGGCCTCGACGGGCGGGACGAGCCGCTGACGAACTTCGAGGAGCTCGCCGCCCTCTACGTCGACGCCGTGCGGAGCATCCGGCCGCGGGGCCCGTACCTGCTCGGCGGGTGGTCGATGGGCGGCCCCGTGGCCTTCGAGATGGCGCAGCAGCTCCGCGGGCAGGGCCAGGCCGTCGCGCTGCTGGCGGTGCTCGACAGTCACGCGCCGGGCGACGCCGCCGCGGCCATTCCGACGGATGACGAGACCCTGCTGGGGATGTTCGCCGGCAACCTGGGGCGACGCCACGGCGTCGAGCTGGAAGACTTGCGCGGCCGCACGTTCGACGAAAAGCTCGCGCGCCTCGGGCACCTCGCCGCCGAGACCAACGCCCTGCCCGCCGGCTCAGACCCGCGGCACGTCGAACGCCTGTTCCGCGTCTTCAAGGCCAACATCCGGGCGCTGGTCGAATACGAGCCGCGAAAGTATCCGGGGCGCGTCACCCTCTTCCGCGCGCGGCAGCGGTTCAACGATTCGCCTTCCGACCCGCTGGACGGGTGGGGCGCGCTCGCCTCTGAGGGGGTGGAGCTGCACGTCACGCCGGGCACGCACTACTCGATGATCGACACGCCCCACGCGCGGTCGCTGGCCGGGAGTCTGAGCGCGTGTATCGAGGGCGCGCTCGCGCCGGACGCCGCTGAAGAAGGGGCCGTCAACAGCGCCTAGAAGGGCACACGGCCGGGGGCCGGGGGCGGCTTTACTTTCGCCGACCCCGCCTGCGTCAGACAACTTCGAGACGGACTATCAGGAGCACGAACATGAAAGAGTTTCTTCCCACTTCAAGCGCCGCCGGACTCGCGGCCGAAATCCCGGCGGCGGCGGTCGCGGACGTGAACGCCCCCGACCTTGCCGGGACGCCCGAGCCCGGCCCGCCGTTCACGCCCGAAGACGTCCGCCGCTACGTGCGGCTCTACGCCGCCAACCCCCTGTTCGGGAATCTCAAAGATTGGGTGATAGCGGACAACCCTTACCGCCGCCCCATAGACCAGCAGACGGTCACGCGGCACGACTTCGGCCGGGCGCTGAAGCGGGAGGAGGCGCTCAACGCGAGCGCGCTGGCCGCGCAGCGCATGCTCTTCAACGTCTACGAGACCGACCTCGTCTTCCTGCCGGAGAAGAACTTCGCCGCGAAGCGGGGCGACTTCGCCTCCTTCTACTCGAACGAGAACAAGCTGCTCGGCGAGCTCATCCGGCCCACGCTTGAGGCGCACCTCTTCGGGTTCCTCGAAGACGAGATAGACGTCTCGGGCAAGTGGTCGGGCGACGCCGTGAAGTCCTACTTGCAGTCCGTCGTTGAGAGCCACGAGCGCTCCGAGCTGGCGAGCCTCCAGCTCATCCTCTCCTCGCCCGACCCGGAGCGCGCCGCCGCCGCGCTGATGATTCAGGTCGCCGGAGACTTCCTCACGGAGTCGTCCTCGTCGGCGCGCAACCTGCTCGGCAAGTACGGCTCCGTCCAGTCCGAGCTGTTCAAGATAACCATCGACGACTACGGCTACGGCGTGCATCAGGCCAAGCACAGCACGCTCTTCGAGAACACGCTGGCGACCATCGGCCTCGCGGCGGACGCGCACGCCTACTGGCACTTCTACCTGACGGGCTCGCTCGCGCTCAACAACTACTACCACTACGTCTGCCGCGACCACACAAAGGTCTTCAGGGCCCTCGGGGCCATCGCCATCGGCGAGTCGCTGTTCGCCCACACCTGCCGCAAGTTCTCGGAGATGCTGCGCGCCGTCTTCGGCGGCAAGGTCGACACCTACTACTTCGACGAGCACTACCACATCGACGCGCACCACGGCCGCATGGCCGTCGACAACGTGATCGCGCCGGCCGTCGACAAGTACGGCGACTCGGTCATCCCCGAAATCATCCGCGGGATGGAGGAGTTGCAGTTGATAACCACGCTGGCCGACGAGGACTTCATGGCGCAGGTCGCGTGGGCCTGCGACCTGGAAAGGCACCGCGACGACGCGGCCGGACTCTTCGGCGGCGGACTCGGCGAAGAGACGGAGGCCACGAAGACGGCCTGCGTCGCGCACGAGGGCGACGCCGTCATCACGCGCTCCTGCGACGCGGAGTTGCTGTGCCGCGTGGAGTCGGGCGCGCTCGACGTGGTGGCGGGGCACGACCAGTCGATTCGGCTCCGCGAGGGCGAGGGCGTCCGCATCCCGCGCCAACGCCTGCGCGGGCTGTCGAGCGCCTCGCCCCGGTGCCTCTACAACACTTACGAGCTTAAGGACGGCAGGTCATGATCGTCGTAACCTTCGACCCCGACAAATTCAACTTCGTGATGGCCGGCGACGACGCCTACTTCATGCTGCGCCTTCCCGGCGGCGGCCGCGTCCTGTTCAAAGACCGCTGCGCGCACAGGGGGAGCCCGCTCCACCTCGGGGGGTGGGACGCGGGCGCGTCGGCGCTGGTGTGCCCCTCGCACCAGACGAAGTACCCGGAGCGGGTCCTGCGCCGTCAGGGCGCGCCGCTCGTCTACAGGGGCGGGCTGGTGACCGCCGTGCTCGACGCCGAGCCGCACGCCGAGGTTCGTTTCGCGCGCAAGCACATCCTCGCGCAGCCCGGCCGCCGCGAGGGTTGATTCTTCGAGAGCCCGAACGCCCCGCGCATTGACTGACACGCGGCAGCCGCCTCCCCGGACGCCGCCGCACGCAGAGGAGGAACCGAGCAATGGTCGAGGAGGAGAGCGCCCTGCGCAGCAATCATCTGAACAGCCTCTTACAGGCGGACGTCATCAACACCCTCGCGTCGGGCGCGGGCGTCTCGAAGGCCGAACGGCTCAGCGACCTCGTGGCGCGTCTGAACTCGATGGGCGAGGCGCACCTCGACGGCAAGCAGTTCTCTTCGGCGGTCGACTGCTTCGAGTCCGCGCTCTACATCGACCCCGAAAACCGGCGGGCGCAGGTAGGCCGCAGCCGCGCCCTCTGCACCATCATCCCGCGCTGGCACTTCGAGATGCTCAACGACGAGCAGCGCAACGAGGCGTTCGAGAGGGCGCTGGCGAAGGTCATCACCCCCGACTCGCTGGTGCTCGACATCGGGTCGGGGACGGGGCTGCTGGCGATGATGGCGGCGCGCGCCGGGGCGCGCGAGACGGTCTCCTGCGAGATGGTCGCGCCGCTGGCCGAGCTGGCGCGCGAGGTGGTCGCGCGCAACGGCCTCGCGGGTAAAATCCGCATCATGGGTAAGAAGTCGACCGAGCTTTCGGTCGGCGACGACATGCCGGGGAGGGCCGACCTGCTCGTCACCGAGACGGTCGACTGCGGGCTGCTCGGCGAGGGCATCGTCCCCTCGATCACGCACGCCCGGGCCAACCTGCTGACCGAGGACGCGCGCGTCATCCCGCGCTCGGCGGCCGTCTACGCGATGGTGGTCGAGAGCAAACGCCTGCGCGGGCTGAACTACGTGAACAGGTGCGCGGGGTTCGACGTCGGGCTGATACAGCAGTATAAGACCCTCAACTACCTGCCCGTGCGGCTGGCGGCCTTCGAGTACGCGGCGCTGACCGAGCCGTTCGAGGTCTTCCGCTTCGACTTCGCGCGCGAGCTGATTCGCCCGGCGCGCAAAAAGCTCCACGTCCCCGTCACTCGCGACGGCACCTGCCACGCCGTCGTCTTCTGGTTCGACATGCGGCTCGACGAAGAGATTTCCATCTCGAACGAGCCGGGGTCGACGACGCACTGGGAGCAGGCCGTCCAGTGCCTCGAAGACGAGACGACGGTGCGCGCCGGCGAGACTTTACAGGTGGGGGTCGAGCACGACTGCTGCTCCATCGTCTTCGACCAGCCGACGAGCGCCCCCTCGGGGGACGGCCGCGCGGGGTGACGGCGGCGGCGGCGATGACGACGACGGGCACGCCGCGCGCGCGAAAGGGA
>DASVSK010000129.1:0-4086 GCA_036388135.1 Pyrinomonadaceae bacterium
ACTCCTTCCAGGCCCCGGCCGCGCGGAAACGACAGCCGTCAATCAGGCCGGCCAGCGACCGGAGGTGTGCCGCCCTCTGCTCGCGCTGCCTGAGCGCAAAGAGATGCTCGTCGTATTCGTCCTTGATGGCGGCGCAGTACAGCGCTTCGGAGATGCCGTTAGCCAGGCCCTGCGAGGACAAAGCGTCGCGGGCCAGTGCGGCGTCCCCGACCCGCCGGACTGCCGTGTCGCCCTCGGCCCATTGCACTGAGGCAGGCCCGGTTCGTCCCGGGGTCATCTCGCCGACCGTTGGCAGCCCCTCCAGCAGCCATCCGGCCCCGTGCTCGCGCAAAGACCTTTCAACCTCGGCGGGCGAACCCGCTAACATCTTCCCCCGTCCGACCACCCCGAGGAGCAGGTGGTTGGCCGACCCGAGGCGGTAGGCATACCCGCCCGGCAGTGCCGCAATCCTCAACTCCCCGCCCGCGTCGCGGCCCCGCGTCGAGGTCACAAAAGTCCGTGCGGCCCAAGGGCGTGCGGGGTGTATCTTCCGACCCGCCGTCAAGGCACTGCGCCCGGTGGAGTCGACCAGGCGCACGGCCTGTCGTCGCAGTTGGGCGAGGGTGTCGGGGCCGTGCGACGGTGGCCGCGTGACGATATCGACCCGCCGCGAGGCGATGACGGCTTCGAGGATGGCGAGGTCGAGTGCCGGCCGCTCGACGTGCGCCGCGGCGGGGCCGACCCTCTCCGCGTAGTGCTCGTCGTCCCAAGCCGTCAGGCGACTCTCGTGCAGCCGCCCGACGCCGATTTTCCGCGGGTGAATTCCGTACTCAATCAGGAGTGCGAGCAGCGACGCGGGGACGGCTTCCACCCTCGGGATTTCATCCGCCGAGGGCAGGCCGCAGGTAATGAGCACCGTCCGGTAGCGCTTCGACAACTCAAGCGCCGCGACCATCCCGACCGGCCCCGCGCCGAGAACCGCGACCTCGCAGTCTTGAGCAGGCATGAGTGCTTCCTCAGGGGTTGGAGACGGGCGCGAAACGCGGGTCGCTGAGTCGGTCGAAGACGACCAGGAACCCTGCGGCGGCGACCGCCTCGGCCGCGCCGTCGATGCCCGCGTTGCCTAACATCGCGTTACGCGCCGCGTTGATGTCGGCCGCGCCCGCGGGAATCCCGCGCGAGTAGCCGGCGAAGAGCCTTTCGAGCAGTTCCCGGTAGCGCTGTTGAAGCGTCGCGTGGGGCACGTTGCCGGGGGGCGGTGCCGTCAGGTCGGGGGCGCGGAGGTAGTCGTCCGGGTCGTGCGGGCTGAGCCATTCCTGGATGAACTTGAAGGTCTCGAAGTGGTTCTCGCCCTCGGCCATGACCGAGCGGATGGTCTGTTCCATCTCGTCGGTGCCCTCCCTCTCCAGGCTGGCGAGGATGCGCGAGTAAAGACCGTCGACCGATATCGAAGGGCGTTCTATCTCGATAAAGTCCTGAATAACTTCGGGCGTCGCGGGGCGCGCCAACACGTCGCGGAACGCGCCGGGCTGGGTGGCCGGGATGCGCGCGGCCACGCGTAGCGCGGGCACGAAGTTCTGAGTGTCGCCCAACCCGCGCAGCACGTCGTTGACCGCGCGCAGGTGGCGCATCTCGCTGGCGGCCACCCTGATTAATTCGAAGCGCGAGGCAATCACGTCTTCGACGAGCGCGGCGGGCAGTCCCGTCACCTTCAGCGAGTACGCGGCCGTCAGGTACTCGTGGATAACGGCCAGCTCGACGCCGGCGGCGTAACGCAGGTTCAGAATCAGCTCGTCTCTGGTCGCGAACGGGGTGGCCTCGAACTCGCCCGGCTCGTAAGGGCGAATCAGTTCCCTCCCTTCCGCCACGAAATTCAGGCTCTGCCACGCCGTGTTGATCTCGTAGTGCTCCATCTGGGCCGGGGTGCCCGCGTCGGCGGGGGCGGGCAGAGGCATGAGCGCCCGGTCGGGCCGCTGCCATGGGACGCTCGTGTTGATGTCCGGGTCGTCCGGCGTCGGCAGCGGCAGCGCCGGCAGCACGATGTCCGGGTGGTTCGACGCCCAGTAGTAGCAGCCGCAGTCGCGGAAGTCGTGCGTCCACGGGCTGCACAGAGACTGCGTCAGCTCGCCGGGCATAAACATCTTCGCGAGCGCGCCGTTGTCGTCGAGGTAGGGGGCGCGGTTTCCGGCCAGCGTAAGCGTCGTGTTGTCGCTCCTCAGAGTGAGCCGGACTTCCGTTCCCTCGGTCAACAGGCGGACGGCCGTCCACGCATCGTCGGGCACGCGATCCGGGCCGGTGCCCGGCGACCCGAGGTCGTTAACGACTAAGTCGCGCACGCCGAGCGGGCCGAACGTGCCCCGAATCCTGACGACGATCCAATCAGTCCCGTTCGGCAGGTCGTTGCCGATCTGCCGGTAGACGTCTGCGGCGGCGGCCGCCAGTTGGCTGGCCGCCGCCGCGCTCTCGACGCCGGCCGTGTCCACCGCCGTGACTCTGATCAAAGCGCCGCGCAGGATATCGACCTCAAGGAAGGGGAAGAAGCGCCGCTCCAGATTTCGGATGTCGCACTCAAGGCCGGGGAAACAGTTGCCGACGCCGGACTCAAGCCGCGCCGAGACGGGGTTGCCGGTCACCAGCCGTGCGCCGTCCTGCGGCTGCTGGCCGCGGCGCAAGGCCGCCACGTTTCGCGGTATGATCTTGAGGGGGTTCTGTTCGCTCATGTGTATTCCTCCCGTGGAGCGCCTTGCTCGGGGTTGAAGAAATCCGGGTTGCGTTCGCCCAACTCGCAATAGGCGGCCAGACAGAACTCCAGCCACCCGCGTATGAACCCGCAGGCCGAATCGTTCCTGTGCGACGCTTCCTGGTGGCATCCGCCCGAGCACAAGTACCTCGCCCAGCACTGGCGGCAGGCCGCCTGCGCGTGAACGTGACGGGCGACGAGAAATTCGCGCTGCCGCGCGGGCTCGATGCCGGTGCTGTCGCCGAGGCGGTACGGCTCGGAGCCGACGGCGCGGTGACAGGCGTACCAGGCGCCCCGGGCGGATACCGAAAAGTAGCCGCCGCCCGCGCCGCACGGGTAGGGCGAACTCGCGCCGCGGTGAATCTGTTTGAGCGCGACCGCGAAGTTGGTCAGCCGCACCGTGCCGCCTTCGCACGCACGCTCCAGCTCGGGCTCGGCCGCGCGGATGACGGCGTCGAGATACCCGGGCCAGTCCTCATCCCTGAGCGCGCCCGCGTCGTGCGGCGCGGCGCGCAGCGGCGCGAAGCCGACCTCCGGGAAGCCCATCGACAGAATCGCCTCGAAGCGCTCCCGCAGATTAAAGTCGGAGCGCGTGACTGTCGCGCGCGCGGCAATCTTCGCGCGGCCGGGCGCGGCCAGCAGCGGCGCGGTAGCCTCGCGCAGACGGGCGTAGCTGCCGCCGGCGTGAACCGGCAAAGGTCTCTGTCGGTTCTGAAGCTCAGCGCCGCCGTCCACACTTACCGTCACGGCGAAGCGGTGCAGCCTGAGCAGCTCGATGTCCTCGGCGCTGAGAAGCGTCCCGTTCGTGGTGACCGAGAACCCGACCGACAACCCGCGCCTCTTGCCCTCCGCGGCAGCGTACTCCACCGCCCGATGAACGAGACGGCGGTTGACGAACGGCTCGCCTCCGAGGAAGCCGACCGTCACGGGTGCCTGCGGGTCAGCCGCGTCCAACAGCCCGTCTATCGCCGCGCGCGCCACCTCCCAGGTCATCGCGTCCGGTTGTGCGCCCCCGAAGGAGCCGCGCGCCGCGTAGCAGTATGAGCACGACAGGTTGCAGCTCGAACTGACGTTCAGGGAGATGCTTTGCGGCGGCGGCTGGACGACGTGGTCGAGCGGCACCTCGCCTTCCGACGGCAGCGCCAGAGTCGCGGCCAGCGCCTCCAGCAGGTCGGAAGCGTGGCGGCCGGTCCCCTCGCACTCTCTTTCAGCCGCGGCCAGGTCGCCCGACAGGTCGAAGATTCTCGAATGGGGTACAACCAGCAGGTGCTCGCCGAGCGAAGATCGGAACCGCTTGAGGAGCGGTGCCGCCTCGTCGGCCGGTATGACGGCGACCGTCCCCGCCGTCGTCGAACTGTCCGCCGCCC
>DASVSK010000130.1:0-1904 GCA_036388135.1 Pyrinomonadaceae bacterium
AATTCACTTAGCGAGGCGGAAGAAGACGTCCTCGAAGGGCTCGTCCGGCATCCCGGCGAGGCTGCGCAGCTCGGCCGGGCTCCCCTCGGCGACGACGCGGCCGCCGCTCATCACGCCCGCGCGGTCGGCCGCGCGCTCGACGAAGCTCATCACGTGCGAGGAGACGACGAAGGCCGCGCCCGCCTCGCGCTCGCGCTCGATGCGCAGCCGGAGCTTTCGCATCATCTCGACGTCGAGCCCGTTCAGCGGCTCGTCCAGCACGAGCACGTTGGGGGCCCCGATGAAGGCGGCGGCGAGCCCCAGCTTCTTCCTCATCCCGAGCGAGTAGCCGCCGACCCACTTGCCCTCGACCGCCTTCAGCTCGAAGAACTCCGCCTCCTCGGCGGCGCGCGCCTCGTCCGCGCCCTTCAGCCCCGCGACCAGCCGCAGGTACTCGCGCCCCGTCAGACGCTGGTAGAAGTAAAGCTCCTCCGGCAGGTAGCCCACGCGCCGCTTCGCCGCCAGCGGCCGCTTGCGCATCTCCTCGCCGCACACCGTCACGCTCCCCGCGTCGGGCTCCGACAGCCCCGTCATCATCCGTATCAGCGTCGACTTCCCCGCCCCGTTCGCCCCCACCAGCGCGTAGACCTCGCCCGCCGCCACGCGCAAAGAGACGCCGTCCACGGCCAACGTCTCGCCGTAACGCTTCACCACCGACTCGACCACCAGCAAGCTCTCTCTACTCAAACGCCCTCCACGCGGTTCAATGAATTAACATGGATGGACAGGATTGACAGGATAAGAATTATTGACAGGATAAGAATTTCAGATTTGAAATCTGAAATCTCAAAATCCGTCTGTCTTCCCTATCCTGTCCATCCTGTCCATCCATGTTAGTTCTCTCTTACTCACTCAAGCCTCTTCGCCCTTGAGATAAAACTGCGCGCGCTCGACGCCGCGCAGGCAGAGCGGCTGGACGCCCATCGCGTAGATGGCGAGCCCGGCCGGCCACGCGACCGCCGCGAGCCCGCCCGCCGCGAGCGCCGCGCACAGCGTCAGGACGAGCGCGAGGCCGGGCTGGTCGGGCATCTCGAAGGCCAGCCCGCCCGCCGCCGTGCTCACGACCCACCACAGCCACGCGCACTCCGCCAGCAGCGGCACCGCGTACGAGCCCGGCACCGCGCCGCACGCCACGCCCGCGACCCACGCCGCCGCGGGGGCCGGCGACGTCACCACGCGCGCCAGGTAGAGCTTCGCGCGCCAGGCGTCTTCGCCGTCCAGCCCGGCCGAGCGTTCGAGCCAGAAGTGCGGACGCTGGTGCGCGACCAGCACCGGCAGCAGCGAGGCCAGCGACGCCGCCCCCAGCACGCACGCGAACTTCACGGCGAGCACGCGCGGCAGCCACGTCGCCGACGTCCACCCCTCCGCCTCGCCCGCGGGCACGGCCCCGCCCGCCAGCAGCGCGACGAGCAGCAGGAAGACGAGCACACACACGCCCGCCGCCGCGTACACGGCCGACGAGAAGCCCCTCAGCGTCAGGCGAAGGTCGCGCGCGAGCTGCGCCGCCAGCTCCTTCCGCCCGCCGCACGCGCGCCCCGCCACCCACTCGACGAAGCCGCCCCACCTCTCGCGCGCGCCCAGACGCTTGGCGAACTCCGCGTCCGCCGCCCGCCAGCGCGCGTGCGCTACGAAGGCGAGCGCGGACAGCGCGGCCGCCGTCAACACGCCGCACACGACGAGCGACGTTCGGCCGGCGAGCGTCAAACCGCCCGGCCTCACGACGTCGGCCAGCAACAGCCCCGCGACCAGCGCGCAGGCCGCGAACGCCGCGAGCGACGCCGCCCCCTGCGCTCGCCCGCGCCTGTGCGACCAGCGCACCCAGCCGAGCGCCGACAGCACCTCGCCCGACGCCAGCACCGCGACCA
>DASVSK010000131.1:0-7859 GCA_036388135.1 Pyrinomonadaceae bacterium
CGGGGTCGAGCGGCTGCGCGTCGCGCCCGCCGACTACGAGAAACTGCTCAACACGGGGCTCCGCTACACGCTCAAAGTGCCCGTCAGGACGCCCGGCGCGTACCAGCTCCGCGTCGCCGTCATCGACGAGGCCACCGAGCAGGTCGGCTCCGCCAACGAGCTGGTTGAGGTGCCCGACTTCGCCGCCGCCCGCCTCGCCCTCTCCGGCATAGTCCTCAGCGGCAGGGCGGCGGAAGTGGCGACGACGGGCCCGCCGCCCGCCGCGTCGGCCGAGGCCGAGCTGGAGGCCGACCCGTCGGTGCGCCGGCTGCGCGCGGGGATGGAACTGCGCTACGACTTCCACATCTACAACGCGCAGCTCGACCCGGCGACGGGTCGGCCGCGCTTGCAGACGCAGGTGCGTCTCTTCCGGGAGGGTCAACTCGCCTACGAGGGGAAGGTCGCGCCCTTCGACACGTCGCAGCAGGACGACCTCAGGCGGCTCGTCGCCGGAGGCGGCATCAAGCTCAGCCGCGCCGCCGCGCCCGGCCACTACACCCTCCAGGTCGTCGTCGCCGACCTGCTCGCCAAAGAGAGCCGCCGCGCGGCGACCCAGTGGATAGACTTCGAGATCATCCGCTAAACGGAAGCGGAACGGCGAAGGGCGAACGAAAGTGGAAAGGCGACGGGCGAAAGTGCTGACGCGCCTGCGGCGTGGCTTACAGTTAACTTAACCGGCGCTGAAGCTCCGTCCTCACTTTCGCCCGTCGCCCTTCGCCTTTTTTGATGAGCCAGTGGCAAGGCCGTCGGAAATGATTTAGAATCGAGTCCAACAGCAGCAGGGGCGAGCGGACACTCAGGCGGCTCGCCCTTTGTGCCCTTTACGGTTCGGCGAAAGCTTTTTTGATTTATGGAAGAATATTCTGACCGCACACCCACAGACATCGTCCGGCTGCCCATGGTGCCCATCCGCGATGTCGTCATCTTCCCTTTCACCAAGGTCGCCTTCAAGATCGGCCGGCCCGGCTCGGTGCGCGCGCTCGAAGACGCGCTCGCCACCGACCGCACGATCTTCCTCGCCACCCAGCACGACGCCTCGATTGACGAGCCGACGCCCGAGCAGATTTACGCCGTGGGCACCGTCGCGCGCATACTCCAGGCGCAGCGCCAGGAGAACGGGCAGACCAAGGTCGTCGTCGAGGGGCGCGAGCGCGCCACCACCATCCGCGTCGACAACGACAACGGGGCCTTCACCGCGACGGTGCGCCGCGCGCCGGTCGTCCCCGAGTCGGGGCCGCGCGTCGACGCCTTGATGCAGCGCGTCGGCCAGCTCGTCGAGCAGCACGTCCGGCTCGCGCCCGAGATGCAGACGGACGCGCTCCAGACCGCGCTCCGCAACACGGACCCCTCGCACCTGACCGACGCGCTCGCCTCGCAGCTCAAAATCTCGGTCGAGGACAAGCAGGGGCTGCTCGAAATCTTCCCCACCTCGGGGCGGCTCCAGCGGCTCATCGAGCTACTCGAAGTCGAGGTGGACAAGCGCCAGCTCGACCGCACCATCCAGGCGCGCGTCAAGCGGCAGATGGAGAAGGCGCAGAAGGAGTACTACCTCAACGAGCAGATCAAGGCCATCCACAAGGAGCTCGGCCGCAAGGACGAGAAGGCCGAGATGGAAGACCTCCGCAAGCGCATCGAGGAGGCGGGCATGACCGACGAGGCGAAGGAGAAGGCTCTGCAAGAGCTGCACCGCCTCGAAGCCATGCCGCCGATGTCGGCCGAGGGCACCGTCTCGCGCACCTACATCGACTGGCTGCTGAGCGTGCCCTGGAAGCAGAAGTCGAAGGAGATTCGCGACATCTCGAAGGCCGAGGAGGTGCTGGACGACGACCACTACGGGCTGGAGAAGATCAAAGACCGCATCCTCGAACACCTCGCCGTCCGCCAGCTCGTCAAGAGCCCGAAGGGCTCCATCCTCTGCTTCGTCGGCCCGCCGGGAGTCGGCAAGACTTCGCTCGGCAAGTCCATCGCGCGCGCCACGGGGCGCAAGTTCGTGCGCCTCTCCCTGGGCGGCGTGCGTGACGAGGCCGAGGTCCGCGGCCACCGCCGCACCTACATCGGCGCGCTCCCCGGCCAGATCATCCAGATGATGAAGAAGGCCGGCACCGTCAACCCCTGCATCCTCCTCGACGAGGTGGACAAGCTCGGCGCAGACTTCCGCGGCGACCCCAGCGCGGCGCTCCTCGAAGTCTTAGACCCCGAGCAGAACAACTCCTTCCAGGATCACTACCTCGACGTCGAGTACGACCTCTCGAAGGTCTTCTTCATCGCGACGGCGAACGTGCTGCACACCATCCCGCCGCCGCTGCAAGACCGGCTGGAGATACTGCGGCTCTCGGGCTACACCGAGCGCGAGAAGCTTGAGATAGCCAAGCGCCACCTCGTCCACAAGCAGGCCGAGGGCGCGGGGCTCCGCCCCGACCAGGTCGAGTTCACCGACGAGGGCATCCTCGAAATCATCCGCCACTACACGCGCGAGGCGGGCGTGCGCAACCTCGAACGCGAGATCGGCTCGTGCTGCCGCAAGGTGGCGCGCCGCCTCGTCGGCGAGGGCAAGGGCGAAGAGTTCAAGATGTCGATCACGCCGGAGGCCGTCCGCGAGATGCTCGGCCCCGTCCGCTTCCGCCAGGCCGACATGGCGGCCGAGAGCGAGGTCGGGCTCGCGCTGGGCCTGGCGTGGACGGAGGTCGGCGGCGAAGTCCTCCAGATCGAGGCGACGCTCACGAACGGCCGCGGCGGGGTCACCCTGACAGGCAAGCTCGGCGAAGTCATGCAGGAGTCGGCGCAGGCCGCGCTCACCTGCATCAAGTCGCGCGCCGAGCGCCTGGGGATGAATCTCGAATTCATCCGCAAGCGCGACCTGCACATCCACATCCCCGAGGGTGCCATCCCGAAGGACGGCCCCTCGGCCGGCGTCACGCTGGCGACGGCGATGGCCTCGGCGCTCACGCGCGCCCCCGTCCGACGCGACGTGGCGATGACGGGCGAGATCACCCTGCGCGGCCGCGTGCTGCCCGTCGGCGGCGTCAAGGAGAAGCTGCTCGCGGCGCACCGCGTCGGCGTCTCGACGGTGCTCATCCCGAAGGACAACGAGAAGGACTTGGAGGACGTGCCCGAGGAGGTGCGCGCCCACATGACCATCCAGCTCGTCGAGACCATCGACGACGTGCTGTCGCTCGCGCTCGAAGACGCGTGCCCGACCGACGCCGGCGCGACCGACGCCGAAGCGCCCCCGCCCGTCTGGACGACCGAGCAGCCCTCGGCCGGCGGCGCGCAGACGCTCGCCGACTGAACTCCGACCAAAGAACTTGAGCGCCCGCCCGCTGAGTACGGTCTCACGCGCGGGCGCTCAAGTTCTTTGGCCGCACTTAGTAGGCGCGCGCGCACGCGGTTGACAGCCCGGACGCCCCGCCTGTAAAGTTCGCCTTCCCGGCGTCTCATTTCGGCAGGCAGCACTGAAGGCAGTCAGGAACCGCGCGCCCCTCGCGCGCCCCCTGCCGCTCCGCTCTTAAGACTCGCCAGAAGCATTTCGCCTTTTCATCCGACATCTTCCCGAGGAGACAAAACCCCTATGACAGATAAAGCCCAGAGCGCCGAGTTGATTCTCAAGCTCTACGAGCTGCGCCGCGAGTCGGTCATGCGCGAGGCGCGCAACTGGTTCTTCGCCTTCAACCCCGAGAGCTTCGCGGACATCCAGCGCGCGCTCATGGGCGAGCACAGCGGCCACCTGAGAATGGTGACGACGTACTGGGACATGGCCTGCTCCTTCGTCAACCACGGCGCGATAGACGCCGAGATGTTCAACGACGCGAACAGCGAGCAGGTCTTCGTCTTCGCCAAGCTCCAGCCGTTCATGGGAGAGATACGCGCCAACAACGGCAACCCGAACGCCTTCCGGCACCTGGAGCAGGCCGTCCTGGCGATGCCGCAGGGCGAGGAGCGCGCGGCCCGCGCGCGCGAGATGTCGAAGGCGATAGCGCAGGCGCGCGCCGCCGCCACCGCAGAGCGGGCGGAGGCCGACGCCGCGAACGCGTAAAGGCCGCCGAACGTGAACGGTAAGTCGTGAAGGGTGAGAACCGATTTGCTGATTCACGGCTTGCCGCCCGCGACCCACGAGCATGAAAGTAACGAGCACGAGGTTCATCAAGAGCGCGTTCGAGGAGTCGCAGTGGCCGCGCGACGGGAAGGCGGAGGTCGCCTTCATGGGGCGGTCGAACGTGGGCAAGTCGAGCATGATCAACTCGCTGCTGAGGGTGAAGGGGCTGGCGCGCACCTCCTCGACGCCCGGGCGTACGCAGGCGCTGAACTTCTTCCTGATTAATGAACGTTTCTACTTCGTCGACCTGCCCGGGTACGGCTTCGCACGCGTCCCGCGCGAGGTGCGCGAGTCGTGGGGGCAGTTGGTCGCCGATTACCTTGCCAAGCGCGACTCGCTTGTGCTATCAATTCACATCGTAGACTCGCGCCACGAACCCACGACATTGGATTTGCAGCTCCGCGAATGGCTACTCGCCAACGGCAAGCCCTTCCTAACGGTCGCCACCAAATCCGATAAGCTCTCGCAAAACGAGTCGCACAAAAACCTCTCGCGCGCCCGTAAAGTGCTGGACGCGGTGGGGACTGGCGCAGGCGGAGAGTTGGTAGCTTATTCCGCGACCACAGGGCACGGGCGTGAACGCCTCTGGCGCGCCGTCGAAGAGGCGGTGGCCGCCTCACAACAATCCCCCTCTTGAGTGTTGAAGTCTGCGAAAGGATTTTGCGCAACCGCGCGGGGAGGCCGGGCATCCAAAATATGCACGGAAATCCCGCACATGCTGACGAGAGGGCGGAGCGTACCGAGAGACGCGCCCCGCGAATTCGCCGGAACGCGCGCCGACCGCCGGAGGCACGCCGCCCCGGCCGTGCATGAACGCCCCTCAAGCGTGCCCCCCGTGTGGGGTAAGCACCAATAGGCGTCATTCCCGACACATAAACGGCAATAATTTCAACCAGATTCCGAAGGGCACGCGGGCGCGCGTATTCACTGTAGTTGCTGAGCGCACGGCCGCGAACGGATTCGAGAGCGCGCCGCCTTTCCGGGGCGCGACGAAGAGAAAAACTGAGATGTCACGAGAACCCAGAACACGCACACGCACCAGCAGCAACAGGGTCGGCGCCAACGGCGCGGCGGACAGGGACCCGGGCAAACCCGCGGCGGCCGCCGTCGAGGTGATGCCCGACATCGAACTCCCCGACGTCGACGAAGGCGGGGAGGACGGGGCCTTCCGCGGCGGCGAGGGCGACACCTTCAACCTCGCCACGCTCAAGGAGATGTCCATCTCCAAGCTGACGCAGATCGCCAAAGACCTCGACGTCCCCGGCGCGACCGGGATGCGCAAGCAGGAGCTCATCTTCAAAGTCCTCGCCGCGCAGACCGAGAAGAGCGGACTCATCTTCTCCGAGGGCGTGCTGGAAACGCTGCCCGACGGCTTCGGCTTCCTGCGCGCGCCCGAGTACAACTACCTGCCCGGCCCCGACGACATCTACGTCTCGCCGTCGCAGATACGCAAGTTCGACCTGCGCACCGGCGACACCGTCTCCGGCCAGATTCGCCCGCCCAAGGAGGGCGAGCGCTACTTCGCGCTCATCAAGGTCGAGGCCATCAACTTCGAGGCCCCCGGCGAGACGCGCGACAAGGTCTTCTTCGACAACCTGACGCCGCTCTACCCGGACGAGCAGCTCCGCATGGAGACCGCCGGCGAGAACATCGTCGGCCGCGTCGTCGACCTCGTCACGCCGCTCGGCAAGGGCCAGCGCGGCCTCATCGTCGCCCCGCCCCGGACGGGCAAGACGATGATGCTCCAGGCCATCGCCAACTCCATCTCGAACAACCACCCCGAGGTCACCCTCATCGTGCTGCTCATCGACGAGCGCCCCGAGGAGGTCACCGACATGCAGCGCTCGGTGCAGGGCGAAGTCATCTCATCGACCTTCGACGAGCCGCCGACCCGCCACGTGCAGGTCGCCGACATGGTCATCGAGAAGGCCAAGCGCCTCGTCGAGCACAAGCGCGACGTGGTCATCCTGCTCGACAGCCTCACGCGCCTCGCGCGCGCGCACAACGCCGTCGTCCCGCCGTCGGGCAAAATCCTCTCGGGCGGCATCGACGCCAACGCCCTCCAGCGCCCCAAGCGCTTCTTCGGCGCGGCGCGCAACATCGAGGAGGGCGGCAGCCTGACCATCATCGCCACCGCGCTCATCGACACCGGCTCACGCATGGACGACGTCATCTTCGAGGAGTTCAAGGGCACCGGCAACTCGGAAATCCACCTCGACCGCCGGCTCTCCGACAAGCGCCTCTTCCCATCCATCGACCTCCCGCGCTCGGGCACGCGCAAGGAGGAGCTGCTCCTCTCAAAGGAGGACCTCAACCGCGTCTGGGTCATGCGCAGGGTCTTGAACCCGCTCTCGCCCGTCGAGCAGATGGAGGTCGTCCTGGAGCGCCTCGGCAAGACCAAGAACAACGCCGAGTTCCTCGCCTCGATGCAGAGCTAGTAGAGGGCGGGTGGTGAATGGTAAATGGTGATTCGGGACTTCCCCATCACCATTTACCATTCACCATTTAACGGCCGCTTTCTTGACAAACCCGGCGCGGCTTCGCATATTATCCCCTAGCTTTAGCAGTTAAGTTTGCTCATGGACTCGCGCCTCCCACGGGGGCGCGGTGTGGTTAAGGGGGCAAGTGCGCGTCGCGTTTCTTTCGTCCGAGGCGGTGCCTTTCGCCAAGACCGGCGGCCTCGGCGACGTCGCCGGGGCGCTCCCGAAGGCGCTGGTCGGCGAGGGCGTTGACGCCGCGCTCATCCACCCGCTCTACGACACGACCGACCGCGGCCTGCTGCGCGAAAGGGTCTTTGACAACCTCGAAGTCGACTGGCTCGGCGGCCGCCGCAGCGTCTCGGTCTGGCTCTCCTACGCCGCGGGCGCGCCGGCCTTTCTGATCGACGCGCCGGAGTACTTCTCGCGCGGGAAGGTCTACGGCTTCGGCGACGACCACCACCGCTTCGCCTTCTTCAGCCGCGCGGCGCTCGCGCTCCTCGGCCGACTGGGGCAAGCGCCCGACGTCGTCCACGGCAACGACTGGCCCTGCGGCTTCGCCCTCGCGTGGCTGTGGGCCGGGCGGCGGTGGGGCGGCTTCCTCGCGAACACGCGGGCGCTGATGTCGATTCACAACCTCGCCTACCAGGGGCTCTTCGACGCGGCCGACCTGTACCGGCTCGGCTTCAAGGGCGGCGAGGAGTCGGACGTCTTCCTGTCGAACGGCGCGGCGTCGTCCCTGAAGGCCGGGCTGATGACCTCGGACGCCGTCTCGACCGTCAGCCCGCGCTACTCCTTCGAGATACAGGGGCGCGAGCAGGGGCACGGGCTCGACTGGCTGATGCGGCAGCGGCGCGACCGCCTCGTCGGCATCACCAACGGCGTCGACTACGACGTCTGGGACCCGGCGACCGACCCGCACCTGCCCGCGCACTACTCGGCCGAAGACCTTTCGGGGAAGCGCGCCTGCAAGCTCGAACTGCTGCGGCGCTTCGGGCTGCCGGAGGAGCCGGACAGGCCGGTCATCGCATCCATCTCGCGCCTCGTCTCGCAGAAGGGTTTCGACCTCGTCAGGCGGGTCGCGTGGCAGATGCTTGAGGCGGGCGCCTCCTTCGTCTCCCTGGGCTCGGGCGAGGGCGAGTACGAGAGTTTCTTCCAGCGGCTCAAGGAGAGGGCCCCGCGCCGCGTCGCCTTCTACCGCGGCTTCAACGAGCCGCTGGCGCACCAGATCGAGGCCGGGGCCGACATCT
>DASVSK010000132.1:0-2516 GCA_036388135.1 Pyrinomonadaceae bacterium
AGACGGACGCGCCGCCCGACGACGCCACGCTCGTAGAGCTGCGCGCCTTCGAGCCCGTCATCTCCGCGCGCCGTATCGCGCTGGAGGACTGACGGGGAGTAGTAGGCAGATGGCAGTTAACAGTAGGCAGCAGGCAGTCCGGGCGGGGTCGCCGCCAGAATGAACCTGCCTGAAAGAATCGGGGCGGCGAGATTAGCAACTCGCCGCCCCGATTCTTTCGACCGTACTCGCTTCCCGCCGACCGCCTGCTGCCTGCTCCCCTCACTCGATGAAGAAGCGCGCGCGGCGCGTGGCGCTGGTCTTGGCGGCGCGGTCGATGGCGGTGAGCTGGAGGACGTAGCTGCCGGGCTGGAAGCCGCTAAGGCTGAGTTCGGCCATGTAGGGCAGCGTCGAGGGCGGCCCCACCTCCGCGTTCGGCTTGAGCTTGGTGAGGGGCGCGGTGAAGACCGGCTGGTCGTCGCGGAAGACCTGTATCTGGAGCGCCACGTCCGGCTGCGCCGCCGCGCCCGCCGCCGCGTTGTAGACGTAGGTCAGGAAGCGTACGTGTGAGCCGCGCGCGAAGCGGCGGCCGACGCTGAGCAGCACGGAGCGGGGGATGTCTTCCGGTTTGGCGGACTCGGCCGCCTGGCCGGCGGTGCGCTCGCCGAGGAAGAGGCTGCTCATGGTGAACTGCTTCTGCATCTCCGGCACCTCGACCCACTGTATCGCGCTCCCGGTGCGCCCGTTCCGCGCATCGCGCGTCGCCGCGCGCACCTGATAGAGGCCGGGCGCGAGGGGCAGGCTGAAGCTGTAGATGACGTGCTGTTCCGACGCGGGAGTCCCCGGGGTCGGGGTGACGCTCAACTTCTGGCCGAACTGCGCCACGTTCCTGCCGCGGTCGTCCATCACCACGCCGATGACGTCGAACTCCGCGCGCGGTCGCTCGCCCTGCTCGAAGGTGAGCCCGTCCCGGTCGAGCTCGACCGAGACGGTCACGACGCTCCCCGCCTTCTCGCCCTGCACGAAGCCGACCGCCATCGTGGTCGGCAGCGCCGCGCGCGGCAGCGGCGCACGCAGCGCGTCGAGCAGCTCGCGCTCGGCCGGCGTCACCTTCTGCTCGCCGCCGCCGCCCTCCGGCTTCTTGTCAGACTTCTTCCTCCCGGCGCGCGGCGCGGGCTCGGCCGGCGGCGCGCCCGTGTAGAAGCCGCGCCGCACCATCACGCGCAGCTCGGGGCGTTGGCGGACGCTCACCTCGATGCGGCGGTACCTCTGCGCGGAGCCGCCCGGCGTCTCGGGCCGCCAGGCCAGGAGGTAGTAGACCGAGGTCTCCTTGATCGCGCCCGAGACGACGCGCCCCAGCGCGTTGGTGTTGACGAGGGCGCGGCCGCCCGTCTCGTCGGCGAGCTGGTAGAGCGGTGCCTGCATCGCCGAAATCTCGCCCATGTCGGCGCGAGTGAGCCGCCCCGCGGGGTCGAAGTTGCCGGACGTGGAGGCGTCCTGCTGACCCGTCCGCAGCCCCATCGCGTCGAGCGAGTAGATGACGACGCCCGCCCGCGCCGCCGCGTCCGAGATGCGCCGCAGGTGGTCGCGCAGCGTCGTGTCGCCGTCGTCGATGATGAAGCCGTCCGAGATGAAGAAGACGACCTTGCGGCCGGGCACAGAGGCGTAGCCGCGCACGACCGATTCGAGCGAGGCGAGCGTGTTGCGGGCAATCGCCTGCGACTGCTGGACGATGACGCGCGCGCGGCTCCGCACCATCGACTCGGCCATCGCGCGGCTGAGCATCGGGTTCTCGCGCACCATCTGGTCGATGAAGTATTCGAGGACGGGAGAGTCGTGGCGCTCGATGGCGACGGCGTGCGCCTCGGTCATCAGCGGCGACTGGCCGTCGCGCACGGAGTAGGGGCGCGTGTTGATGCGCCCGGCCGCCGCGCGAAGCACGGCCTTGTTGTCGGTCAACTGTTGCAGGAAGCCGACCTGCCCGCTCGCCGAGATGACGGCCGCCTCGTCGTTCTGCCCGATGTCCTCTTCGATGGAGCGGAGCAGGGTCTTGCGTATGTGGTGGGTGCTCCCGGCCGAGAGGTGCAGGTCGTCGACGAAGAAGAGGACGGTGCGCCCGCGGTCGAGCGGGAGCGCCGCGCCGCCCGGCGTCGGCCCGCCCGCGGAGCCGCCGCCGCGCGCCGCGGCGATCTGCGCGTCCTCGTTCACCGTCCCGGCCATGATGCGCTCGAAGAAGGTTATCTGCTGCGGCCTGCCGTCGACTTTCAGCTCGAACTGCTCGGGGCGGAGCCCCTCGACGAACTTGCCTGACTTGTCGAAGACCATCACGTCCGTCTGCACCAGCTCGCTGCTGATGCGGACGACGTCGTCCTCGTCCTTGGCGGCGGGCGGCTGCGCAGTCGGTTGGGGTGCCGGCTGCGCGGGGGGCTGTTGCTGCGGCGGCGGGGCCGCGCCCTGTTGGGGCCGGGCGGTGTCCTGCGCACGCGCCGGGGCGGGCAGGCAGAGCGCGGCGAGGAGCGCGGCGGCGAGGCGCTGTC
>DASVSK010000133.1:0-2111 GCA_036388135.1 Pyrinomonadaceae bacterium
TCCACCACACGCGACAGGGCGAAGGCGAAGCTCTCGGACGTGAGCGTCAGCACGACGCCGGAAGTCAACACGATTGCGGCTATCTGAATCAGGCTCGTCATCTCTTTCGCCTCCCTCCCCGCGCCGCGAGCCTCGCTCACCCGCGCGGACTTAAACAAACTCTTCTCTTGCCCCTTTGTGCCCCCGTCAGGTAACGCGTGCCGGCACGCCCGCGGGGATCAGCGCGGCGAGATTTTTTTTTCCCGCCCCTCGCCGCCCCGCGCCTTTCGGCTCAGGCGGCGGTGCCGCCGAAGCTCGGCATCTTGAAGCCGACCTCGCCCAGCAGGGTCGAGTAGTTGCGCCGGAACTCGTCGGAGCGCCGCCGGTGGTCGCGCACCCAGTCGGAGACGACGTCCCTGACCTCGCGCCCCGTCGAGGCGGCGGCCGGCTCCGCCGCGACGCGTGCGGCCTCGGTAGCTTGCGACGTCCGACCGCCCTTGATGATTCGCACCCGTTTCGGCTGTTCCATCGTTTTCCACCTCCGACCAGTAACGCGTAAAAAAAGAACGGCGGGGGATAAAGATTTTGCGCCCCGCCGCCTTTTTTTTTCGCCCGGGCGGAAAGTCGTCTGAAAACTTCCCGCGCCCCGCGCCGCGGCCCGTCCGCCTTGTCTCGCGGGGCCGCGCGGTGCTAACGTGCCGCCCGGAGGAGAAGATGAGCCGCACGCCCCGCCCCCTTCCGCTGACACTCGCCGCCGCGCTGGCCCTGCTGGCCTTCGCCGCGGCCGCGCCCGGCGTGCGCTCGCAGGGCGGCCCCGGCAAACCGCCCCCCGCCACCGCCGACCCCGCGCCCGAACCGACGCCCGCGACGACCGCGGCCGACGCCGCGGGCTGGCGTCTGAAACAGACCTTCCGGGGGCACGAGGGCGCGGTCTACTCGGCCTCGTTCCTGCCGGGCGGCGCGCGCATCGTCACCTCGGGCGACGACGGCAGCCTGCGCCTCTGGGAGGCGGGGACGGGGAGGCTCCTGCGGACGGTCGAGGGCCCGGGCGGCACCGTCAGCGACGTCGCCGTCTCGCCCGACGGGCGGCTCGTCGCCTCCTGCACGGACGACGGCGCGGACTCGAAGGTGCAGCTCCGCGACGCGCGGACTTTCGCCCTGCGGCGCACGCTCTCGGGGCACGAGGACGGACTCTTCGAGGTCGCCTTCTCGCGCGACGGGCGCGTGCTCGCCAGCGGCGGCCGCGACCGCGCCGTCCGGCTCTGGGACGTCGCGACGGGCAGACTCCTGCGGACGCTCGTGGGGCACGACGACGCCGTGACGGCGCTCGCCTTCACCCCGGACGGGCGGCGGCTGGCGAGCGCCAGCGCCGAGCGCGACAACACGGTGCGGCTCTGGGACGTGCGGACGGGCGAGACGCTGCACACGCTCGCGGGGCACAACGACTGGGTGACGTCGGTGGCGTTCGCGCCCGACGGCGCGACGCTGGCGAGCGGCGGGCGCGACCGCAGGCTCATCGTCTGGGACGCGCGCGGGGGCAGGAAGCTGCGCGAGCAGCGGCAGCCCGAGATGGTCTACGAGATAGAGTTCTCGCCCGACGGGCGGGTCATGGCCGAGGCGGGCGGCGGCGGCCTCGTCCGCCTCCACGACGCGCGGACGGGCAAGCTCCTCTCCCGCATCAAGGCGCACACCGAGGAGATCAACGAGGTCAAGTTCTCCCCCGGCGGCCTGCTGCTGCTCACGGCCAGCTACGACGCCACCGTCAAGCTCTGGGAGCCCACGCCCCGCCGCCCCGCCGACGAGAAGAAGCCCCCCGCCAAATGGAGGGAGTGAGAAGAGTAGGCAGTAGACAGTAGACAGTAGACAGTAGTCAGTAGTCAGCAGGTAAGAAAAGGCGGCGCGTCTCGGTTATATGCCGGACGCGCCGCCTGTCTTTCTACTGTCTACTGTCTACTGACTACTGTCTACTGTCCGCTCCCCCTCCCCTCTTCCGCGAGGCGTGCGACCATGTCGCGGAAGGCGAGGATGTCGATGATGGGCTTCGTCCAGTGCTCGTCGCAGCCGGCGGCGAGGGCGCGCTCGCGGTCGCCGGGCATGGCGTGGGCGGTGAGGGCGATGATGGGCGTGCGGTC